>JAJBTD010000153.1 GCA_020861055.1 Clostridiales bacterium
CGCTCAGAGACAGCAGGCTGGAGGAGGAGAAGCGGGCGCGCTGGTGCCGGTCAAAGAGCGCTAAGATTGCCTCCCTGCTGCTGGTCGGCGGATGGGCGGTGGTCTGTGTTCTGCTCCGGGGCTACTGGAAAAATCTGCGCGGGCTCATTGACGGCACCACCTGGTATGAGGGGGTGGAGGGGATTCCGTCTGTCTGGGTGGGTGTTCTGGCCCGGCTGGCCCTCTATGTGCTGGCGGCGGGGCTGATTTATGCGGCCTGGACGCTGACCCCGGACTGGAGGGTACCACTGTTCTCCGAACAGGGGAAACGGTGGAAGTCCGGCTACTTCTGGTTCTCGCCCCTGGTCTATGTGCTGATACTGCCCATGGGCGGAACAATCACTCTGAAGGGCGCCGCAATTGTGGGAGCGCTGTGCGCCCTTGCGGGACTGGCGGCGCCAAGCCGTCTGGCAAATCGAATCCCGTCGATGTGTCTGAACATGGCGGAGCGCCTGAACGGGGAAGATCGCCCGGCCCAGGCGCTGGGACGGAAGCGTTTCTGGCAGCGGCATCGGTGGGGTCTGGAGATGACCGGCCTGTTCACCATCCTCTTCCTTGTGGTGGCGGTGGCCTACGTCTATCCCTTTACCTCTAATGGGAAATCCCTGGTCTGGGGCACTGACGGCCTGGCCCAGCAGTTTCCGGGAATGTTCTATTTCAAAGAGTACATGACGAATGTGCTCAACAACCTGCTGGAGACGGGGACCCTTCGTTTCCCTCAGTGGGACTTCACCCTGGGCTATGGAATGTCCCCCCTGGAAGCCATCCGTCGGGAGCCGTTTACGCTGCTGTGTCTGCTGGGCAATGAGGAGACCATGGAGCTGATTGCGGACATCACGGTGATTCTCCGGCTGTATGTCTGCGGGCTGGTATTCATTTGGTTCTGCGCGACCCTGGGCAAACGGCAGAAGCTCCCCATTCTGGCGGGGGCGCTGGCCTATGTCTGTTCCGGCTACGCCATCTTTGCCGCCGTCCGGCAGCCCTTCTTTACCACCGTACTGATGACCTATGGCGTTCTGACCCTCATCGGGGCGGAACGGTTCATTCAGCAGCGGAAGTATGGCGTGTTTGTGCTGGCGGCTTTTTTGCAGTGTTTCTCCGGCTATTACTCTGCCTATGTCAACGGCGTGATATTGGCGATTTATCTCCTCATCCGGCTGTTCTGTCTCCACGGGAAAAAGGTGGGGAGGGTGTTCTCCGAAATCGCGAAGCTCATCGGGCTCTACGCCTGGGGAGCGGCGATGGCGGCCTGCACCCTTCTGCCTGGGATACTGAGCTTTTCCGGCTCCGCCCGAAGCGGTTCGGGGATCGATTACAGCCCCTTTTACAGCAATAGCTATTACTCAGGGCTGCTGGGCGGGCTGAATCTGGAATTCAGCTTTGTCGGCTCCTGGACCCATGTGAGCATGGCCGCCCTGGCCTGGCTGGCCTGTATTCTGCTGTTCCGGCGGAAGAGAAGGGAGCTTCTCCCCCTGAAAATCGGGCTGGCTGCCTGCGGGGTGGGAATTTGCCTGCCCATCTTTGGATTGGCCGCCAACGGGTTTTCCTATGTCTGCAACCGCTGGGGCTATGCTTTCTGTCTTCTGGTGGCCTACATCCTGGTGGAGATGCTGCCGGAGCTGGCAGCGCTGACCCGGCGGGATAAAGTGGTGCTGACGGCGGGCACCGTGGCCTACTGCGCCGTCTGTATCACCCAGGAGGATACCACCAGACTGGTGGCTTTCGGCCTGGTGACCATGGCTGTGACGATGCTGGTGCTGATTCTGCTGGATGAGTCGAAGCTGAAGCGGGGGCAGCGGATGAGCGTGCTGGCGTTGGCCACGGTCTACACCGTCATGATCAACGTGTCCAACTCGCTGCTGCCCAGCGGCGGAAACTATGTCTCCCAGTTCCTGGATGACGGAACGGTGTATGACACCATGACCAGCGTGGTGGATGAGGCGCTGTCTACGGAGACGCTGTCGGAGGATGACAGCTTCTATCGCATCGACCAGGATTCCTCCCGCCGTAACCTGGGCAGTGCCCTGGGCTTTTACGGCACGGACGCCTATTACAGCGTCATTCCCTCAGGCATCAGCGAATATTTTGCGGATGTCTGTCTCAGCAGTCAGTCCCACACCTTCTGCATTCGGAACCTGGACGAGCGCTCGGCCCTGATGACCCTGGCCTCTGTCAAGTATTATGTGTCTGCAAATGAGAGCAGGATTCCCTATGGCTTTGAGGCAGTGGAGTCGGTAGAGGACGAGACGGGTGAGAGCGTCGTGACGGTCTATGAAAACCGGAACGCCCTTCCTCTGGGGTACACCTACACCAGCTACATCACCCAGGAGGAATACGAAGCCATGACGCCCCTGGAGCGCCAGCAGGTGATGCTGGAGAGCGCCGTGATTGGTGAAGATACCGACTTGCTGGAGCACGGCGAGAAAACCTATACGGAGGAGCGGATTGAGGTCACGGTGAAGTCCAGCGACGGCGTGACATTAGACCAGGAGGCAAAGAAGTTCGCGGTGGAGAGTGGGAGCAGCAGCATCCAGCTGTCCTTTGAGGGCGAGGCCAACTGCGAGACTTATCTGGTCATCACCGGGCTGGAATATGCCAGCAAAACCTCCTCCAGCACCTGCGATATCTCCTGTAGGGCAAAGGGCAGCAGTGAAAGGTATACCCTCCGGGGGCAGTCCCAGAGCTACTATTTTGAGCGGGACGCCGCAGTGTTCCATCTGGGCTACAGCGAGGAGAGCCAGTCCAACTGCACCCTGACCTTTGAGACGTCGCTGAATGCGGTCTTCGATGATATCTATGTGGTTTGCGTCCCCATGGACGAGACGGACAGCCAGGTGGACGCGCTCCGGGAGGTCGTCCTGGAGAACGTAGAAGAGGACGGCGACCGGATCACCGGGACGATCACAACGGAGGACAGCCGTCTGCTGACCTTCTCCGTCCCCTATGCCGATGGCTGGAGCGTCTATGTCAACGGCGAGGAGGCCGAGCTGCTCCAGGTCAACGTTATGTACTGCGGCGTTTTGCTGGAGCCGGGAGAGTACGAGATCGAGCTGCGATACGAGCAGCCGGGAGCGGCTGCGGGAACGCTGATCTCCGCTGTCGCCGTGATCGCCATTCTGCCGGTGGCCCTGGTGACCGGGAGAGTGAAACGGCGGCGGAAGCCGACCCAGACAGAGGACGGCCCGACAGAGAGCGGGACACCCTGACAAATGCCGGTCGGAAGGGCCGAATCCGCAAAGAACGAGAGACATGAAAGAACGAGAGATGTGGAGGTAATGCGAAATGATCCCCTTTAACCGTCCGCCCTATACAGGCAAGGAACTGGACTATATGGCCGAAGCGGTGCTGGTCAACCGCAAGCTGTGCGGCGACGGCCCGTTTACCAAAAAGTGTCATGCTCTGCTGGAACGGCAGACGGGCAGCCCCAGAGTGCTGCTGACCACCTCCGGCTCCGACGCGCTGGAGATGGCCGCCCTGCTGTGCGAGCTCAAGCCCGGCGATGAGGTCATCATGCCCTCCTACACCTTCTGTTCCACCGCCAACGCCTTTGTACTCCAGGGTGCGGTTCCGGTGTTCGTGGATGTCCGGCCGGACACCATGAACATCGACGAGACCAAGATCGAAGCCGCCATTACCGACCGGACGCGGGTGATCTGCGCCGTCCATTATGCGGGCATCGGCTGCGAGATGGACACCATTATGGATATTGCCCGTTGTCACGGTCTGCTGGTGGTGGAGGACGCGGCCCAGGGCGTCATGGCCAGCTATAAGGGCCGTGCCCTGGGGAGCATCGGCGACTTTGGCTGCTTCTCCTTCCATGAGACGAAAAACTACTCCATGGGAGAGGGGGGCGCCGTTCTGGTAAACCGTCCGGAGCTGATCGAAAGGGCGGAAACTATCCGGGAGAAGGGCACCAACCGCTCCCGTTTCCTCCGGGGACAGGTGGACAAGTATACGTGGGTGGAGTATGGCCCCTCCTACCTCCCCAGCGACATCAACGCCGCCCATCTGCTGGCCCAGCTGGAGATGGCGGATGAGATCAACCAGGATCGCCTGACCTCCTGGCACTACTATGAGGAGGGACTGGCCCCCCTGCGGGATGCGGGCAAGCTCCGCTTCCTGGAGCCGCCTGCCGAATGTGCCCACAACGCCCATATGTTCGCCATCCGGGTGAAGGACCTGGAGGAGCGGACGGCTCTGACGGCTTTCCTGAAGGAGCGGGGGATCGTCGTCTCCTTCCACTATGTGCCCCTGCACAGCTCCCCTGCCGGACAGAAATTTGGACGGTTCCACGGGGAGAACGTCTATACAGACCGGGAGAGCGACCGGCTCACCCGCCTGCCCATGTACTACGGCCTGAGCCGGGAGGAGCAGGACCAGGTGATCAATGGAATCTTTGACTTCTTTAGCCAGAAGCGGTGAGAAAAGGAAGAGCAAGATGGAAAACAACGAGGGAATGTCCATCATCAAACGGGAGCAGGAGAAACGGCTAGGGCTGATGCTCTCCTGTCTGCTGGGAGTTTTACTGTTCTTTATGACTTTTACCAGCAGCTACCATCTGCTGACCGATTTGAAGAGCAGTGATCTGATTCACCATCTGGCTTGGGCGGATGAATACAACAAATGGACACTGCTCCAGGCTTTGCTCACAGGAAACGACCGGTTGTGGCATGCCTGCGTCTGGCTGATGAACCGGCTGGGCGTGGAGTTGACTTATGCTGGGTGCCTGGTGACGGCTGGGTCCGTTACAGCGGTCTACATCATCTATAACATACTGTTCAAAAGGATGCTTCAATGGCTTGACCAGCGATTGATTCCCGCCGCATCTCTGGCTCTGTGCTTGGTAACGGCGATTTATGTTCCCTGGTATACAGTGTATATCTATCAGGGACAGAGCAGCCCAAATATCTGGCACAATCCTACCCAGCTGATGGTCCGGCCCTTTGCCCTGATCGCCTTTTGGATGACGGTGCGCATCTATCACCGCCTGCGGGAAGGGGAGGGCTGGCCAAAACGGACCTTTGAGAGCAAAGGGGAGATCGTGGCCTACGCCTTCGTCCTGATGCTGACGGTTTGGGCCAAGCCCTCCTTTGTCCAGGCGTTTATCCCCGGTCTGGCGATCCTGATGATCGTGGACCTGGTTCGCAGCCGGGGAAAGGCGTTCTCCTTCTGCTTTAAGGTGGCCTGCTCCTATGTCCCGGCAGTGGCGCTGATGCTGATGAAATTCGTCTCCGAATTCGGAGCAGACTCCGAGAGCGGCATCGAGATCGCATTTCTGGATGTGTGGACGCACTACACAAAAAGCATTCCCATTTCTGTTTTACTGCTGTTTGCGTTCCCGCTGTTCGTATTCATTGTGGACTGGAAGCAACTGCTCCCCAGCGTAGAGGGTCAGCTCTCCCTGTCCAATTTGGCGGTTGCTGTGGTGATGAAGGCGGCCCTGGCGGAGACTGGGCGCAGCCGGTATCACGGCAACCTGGCCTGGAGCTACGGTCTGGCTGCGTTTTTGGTCTGGTTCATTGCGCTGCGGAACTTCCTGGAGCTGATGTTCGGCAACCGGCTGACCGGGAAAAAGTATACCGTAGTCGCCGTTGTCGGTTGGACGCTGCTGTTTCTGCATTTGTTGAGCGGTATCGTCTATTATATCAAAATCATTACCGGGACGGCTCAGTATTGATGACTCCTTGAGAAAGATGGGTGTGATACAATGGAAGAAATTCAACTGATCAGCTTTGTCATCCCCTGCTACAACAGCGAGAGGTCTGTCTCCCTGGTCATCCAGGAGATCCGGGATGTGGTAGCCCAGCGCCCGGAGTATGACTATGAGGTGGTGGCGGTGAACGACTGCTCCCCCGACCATGTGCTGGATGTGCTGATTGCCGAGGCCCAGGCGGACAAAAAGGTCAAGGTGATCGACCTGGCCAAGAACGGGGGCCGCCACAACGCCCTGATGGCAGGGTACCATGTGGCCCAGGGGGAATTCGTGGTATGCGTGGACGACGACTGCCAGTGTCCCCTGGACCGGTTCTGGGACCTGCTGGCACCCCTGGAGCGAGGAGAGGCGGACGTGGCCTTTGCCAAGTATGGGAAAAAGCAGCAGAGCGGCCTGAAAAATCTGGGGAGCTGGTTCAACGACGTGGGTTCCACCTGGCTTATGGACAAGCCGAGAGATCTGCACTTTTCCAATTTCGCGGTGATGCGCCGGTTCATTCGGGATGAGGTCATCCGTTATACCAACCCCTATGCCTATGTCTCCGGGCTGATGTTCCGGGCCTCCTCCCGGGTGGTAAACGTGCCCATGGAGGACCGGGCGCGAACCATCGGGACCAGCAACTACACCCTGCGCAAGTCCATCCAGCTGCTCACCAACTCTTTCACCTCCTTCTCCATCAAGCCTCTGCGGCTGGCGACCTCGGTGGGGGTCATCTGTGCGCTGATCGGGTTCCTTTACGGGCTGATTGTTATTATTCAGCGGCTGGTGCGGCCGGTCTACGCGGCGGGATATAGCTCCATCATGGCGGGAATGCTGTTTATCGGCGGCATGATCATGATTATGCTGGGCATTATCGGGGAGTACATCGGACGCATCTATATCTGCATAAACAGCTCTCCCCAGTATGTGATACGGAAAACCTATAATGTGGAGGAAGAAACTCCAGCGGAGGTTCACTAAGATGAAAAAAGTCCTGATTCTGGGCGCCGGCATCTACCAGGTGCCCCTGATCACAAAGGCCAGGGAGATGGGCTATTATACCATCGTGGCCAGCATCCCTGGCAACTATCCTGGCTTCCAGCATGCGGACAAGGTATATTATGTCAACACAACGGACCAGGAAAAGCTACTGGAGATCGCCCGTGAGGAGGGCATCAGCGGCGTCTGCGTTAGCGGCACCGACGTATGCGTTCCCGCCCAGGGCTACCTCTGCGATCAGCTGGGGCTCACCGGCCCCACGGAGGAGGCTGCCCGCAGGGCTCAGGATAAGCGCCTGATGAAGCAGGCGTTTCTGGCCAACGGGGTGCGCACCGCCCGGTGCGCCTATGTGGACATCGAAAACAGCAACCCGGCGGACATCTGTGAGGAGATCGGCTACCCGGTGATCTTCAAATCGGTGGACTCCTCCGGCAGCCGGGGCATTACCCGGGTCAACGGTCCGGAGGACATCCCCTACGCCTGGCAGGAGGCGAAGAACAATACCCACGCCGACAAATACCTCATTGAGAAGTATCTGGTGGGCCGGGAGTTCGGCGCTCAGGCCTGCGTCTGGCACGGGGAGATTCAGTTTGTCCTGCCCCATGGGGACTATGTGTTCCAGGGGGATACCGGGGTGCCCATCGGCCACTTTGCCCCCTATGAGATCGACGAGGAGATTATCGCCGACTGCAAGGAGCAGACCCGTCTGGCCATCCAGGCCCTGGGCATCGACAACTGTGCCATCAACGCGGACTTCATTCTCTGCGACGGCAAGACCTATGTGCTGGAGATTGGCGCCCGGGCGGGGGCTACCGGCCTGGTGGAGCTGACCAGCCTGTACTACGGTTTTGACTACAATGAGAAGATTCTCCAGATCAATATGGGGGAGGATGTGGACTTCACCCCGGTACTGGCGAAGCCACAGGCCAATGTGGAGATGGTGTTCTGTGCGGAAAAGACCGGTATAGTCCAGTCCATCGACACCAGCGGCGTGGAGCCGGATCCCCGCATTATCAGCCTGTCCTTCGATGTGAAGCCGGGGGAAAAGGTGCGGAAATTCCGCAAGGGCCCGGACCGGTTCGGCATGATCATCACCGTGGGTGACACGGTGGATGAGGCCAAGGCGGTCATGGAGCGGGCCATGTCCCAGGTAAAGGTCACCATTCAGTGAGGGAAGGGGAGCGAATATGTCTTACGCCACCGACCGAAAGATCGAGCCGCTGCTCATGGCGGCGACCCTGGCGACACTGGAAAAGAAGCCGCCCCAGGATTTGAAAAAAACAAAGGCCAAGCAGGACGAGCGCATCCATGCCCTCATGGTCCGGGCCTATGAGATCCCCTTTTATCGCGCCCGGTTCGAGGCCACCGGCACCACCCCGGAGGACTACCACACCGCCGCCGACCTGTACAAGTTTCCCCTGCTGACCAAGGAGGAGCTGCGGGACTGGACGGACCGGGAGCTGGCGGAGCACCCGGAGAAGTATCGGGACTGGCACGTCAACCCCACCAGCGGCTCCACCGGACTGCCCCTGAAAACCCTGTTCTCCCCCCGGGAGAACGCCGCCGCCCAGGCCAACTGGATGCGGGTGCTGATGATGGGGGGCTTTATCCCCATCGTCCACAAGAACCTCCACCGGCCCAACTCCCTCCACACCACCACCGGGGGCAAAAAGTCCCTGATGGCCAAACTGGTGGACACCCGTTGGAAGGAGATGTCCGACTCCATCAAAAACCGTATCCCCAGCGAGCAGCTGCTCCAGGAGATCAACGACTACAAGCCCTATTTCCTCTACACCCACAAAAACGTCCTGGTGCGTGTGGCGAAGTACGCTAAGGAGAACCACCTCTACCTGTGGCAGCCCAAGCTGTACGCCCCCATCAGCGAGATGCTGGACAGCCAGTCCGAGCGGCTGCTGCTGGAGATGTTTGGCCCTGGCCTGCTCAATGCCTACGGACTCTCCGAGGTGGGCAGCTGCGCCACCCGACTGCCGGGCAGTAAGGAGTTCGTGGTCAACAACGATACCCATGTCATCAATATCTATGACGACGACGGCAACCCGGCGGACAACGGCATGGCGGCGGTGACCCCCCTGTTCAAGACCGACCTGCCCCTCATCAACTACACCACTCGGGACCGGATGGAGAGCTACCAGAAGGAAGGCCTCCGCTTCATCACCGCCATCCTGGGCCGGATGAACGACGTCATCCGCCATAAGGACGGCTCCGTGACCGAGTGGGGCAATATCGAGGTGGTGGTGAACTACGCCACCAATCTGGACATCGTCCAGAGCCGGTTCATCCAGGAGAGCTATGACCGGATCCGCATCCAGCTGGTCAAGGACCCGGCCTCTGTCCTCAGCAACGAGGAGATTGAACGGCGGTATACCGAGCTGTTTGCCCCGGTACTCAACCATGAGTTCCAGTTCGAGTACGAATGGCTGGAGGAGATCCCCGCCGACCCCAACGGCAAGCTGCGCATGATCGTGTGTAAGGTGAAGTAAATGCTGAATCGTTTTTTGGATAAAAAACGCAACGTCTATCTCATGGCGCTGGCGGCCATATTTTGCGAGAGCTTTTCCTCCGTGTTTCTCAAGCAGGCGGGACTGGAGGAGTGGCTTTCCCCCCGTTATATCTTTTTCTATCTGTGCGCCATCGGTGTTATGGGCATCTATGCCGTCGCCTGGCAGCTCATTTTGGAGAAGCTGCCGCTGACAACGGCCTATCTGCGCAAGGGAATCACCTATGTGCTCATCTTTATCTGGGCGGCTGTGATCTTTGGGGAGGAGATCACCGTGCAGCAGATCGTGGGCATCGTCATTATTATTGCGGGAATGGTGGTGAGCATGTCCGATGGCCAGTAGCTACGCCTATGCGATCGCGGCGGTGCTCCTCTCCTCTGCATCTCAGGTGATCCTGAAAAAACGGGCGAACAATGCGCCCAAAAGCTTTTGGAAGAAGTTCCTGAACGCCCCGGTAATCTTTTCCTATTGCCTCCTCTTCCTGTCCATGATGCTCAACTCTCTGGCGCTGCGGGAGGTGGACATGGCGGTGCTGCCCTGCATCACCGCCACCTCCTTCCTGTGGATCATGATTCTGTCTGAGATTTTCCTGGGAGAGAAGCCTACCCGCAGAAAGGTAATCGGCGTCGCCATGATACTGGTGGGCGTCGTCGTCTCCCATCTGTAGAGAGAAGAAAAGAGAAAGGAGAACACAGATGAAAGGCATTATCCTGGCCGGAGGCTCCGGCACTCGGCTGTACCCCCTGACACGGGTCACATCCAAGCAGCTGCTCCCGGTGTACGACAAGCCCATGATCTATTACCCTCTTTCCACCCTAATGCTGGCGGGGATACGGGATATCCTCATCATCTCCACCCCCCAGGACATTCCCCGGTTTCAGGAGCTGATGGAGGACGGAAGCCAGTTCGGCGTTAACCTTTCCTACGCGGTGCAGCCCAAGCCGGAGGGATTGGCCCAGGCGTTTCTCATCGGTGAGGAGTTCATCGGGGACGACAGCTGCGCCATGATATTGGGAGACAACATCTTCTATGGCAGCGGATTTTCCCACACTCTGCGCTCGGCGACGAGGGCGGCCAAACGGGGCAAGGCCACTGTCTTTGGCTACTACGTCAACGACCCGGAGCGGTTCGGCGTGGTGGAGTTTGACGGGGACGGCAAGGTGCTCTCCGTGGAGGAGAAGCCGGAGCATCCCAAGAGCAACTATGCCATCACCGGGCTGTACTTCTATCCCGCCGGTGTGGCGGAGAAGGCCAAACAGGTGGAATTCTCTCCCAGAGGGGAGTTGGAGATCACCTCCCTCAACGAGCTCTATCTGAACGAGGGCAGCCTGTCGGTGGAGCTGCTGGGCCGGGGCTATGCCTGGCTGGACACCGGCACCATGGACAGTCTGGTGGAGGCCGCCCTGTTCGTGCGCATGGTGGAGCAGCGCCAGGGCATCAAGATCTCCGCCCCGGAGGAGATCGCCTACCGCTATGAGTGGATCGACCGGGACGCTCTGCTGGCGTCCGCTGCCAAATACGGCAAATCCCCCTATGGCCACCATCTGAAAAACGTGGCGGACAGCAAGGTGATCAGCTCGGTGCGAAAGAGAGACGACGGGAGGAAACCGCAGAAATGACGTACATCGTGACCGGCGGAGCCGGATTTATCGGCTCCAACTTTATCTTCTATATGCGCAAGCAGCACCCGGAGGACCGGATCGTCTGCCTGGACAAGCTGACCTACGCGGGCAATCTCTCCACGCTGGCCCCGGTGATGGACGACCCCGGTTTCCGGTTCGTCAGGGGCGATATCTGTGACCGGGCGGCGGTGGAACGGCTCTTTGAGGAGGAGCACCCAGACGTGGTGGTGAACTTTGCCGCGGAGAGCCATGTGGACCGCTCCATCGAGGACCCAGGCATTTTCCTCCAGACCAATATCATCGGCACCGCCACCCTGATGGACGCCTGCCGGAAGTACGGCATCACCCGGTATCACCAGGTCTCCACTGACGAGGTCTACGGAGACCTGCCCCTGGACCGGCCCGACCTGTTCTTCACCGAGGAGACCCCCATCCACACCAGTTCCCCCTACAGCTCCTCTAAGGCGGGGGCCGACCTGCTGGTGCTGGCCTATCACCGGACCTACGGCCTGCCGGTGACGGTGAGCCGCTGCTCCAACAACTACGGCCCCTATCACTTCCCGGAAAAGCTCATCCCTCTGATGATTGCCAACGCCCTAAACGACAAGCCCCTGCCCGTCTACGGCGAGGGGAAGAACGTCCGGGACTGGCTGTATGTGGAGGATCACTGCAAGGCCATCGACCTGGTGGTGCGCAAGGGCCGGGTAGGCGAGGTGTACAACATCGGCGGTCACAACGAGATGGCGAACATCGACATCGTCAAGCTCATCTGCCAGGAGCTGGGTAAACCGGAGAGCCTCATCACCTTCGTCACCGACCGGAAGGGCCACGATATGCGCTACGCCATCGACCCCACCAAGATACACAATGAGCTGGGCTGGCTGCCGGAGACAAGGTTCCGGGACGGCATCAAAAAGACCATTCAGTGGTATCTGGACAATCGGGAATGGTGGGAGACCATCATCTCCGGAGAATATCAGAACTATTACGAGAAAATGTACGGGAACCGGTGACGGAGGGACAAGGGCGTCCCCCATCGGCGCACCCCTGACAGAGAGGAGACGCCCATGCTGGGGACGATCGTCAATACCTGCTGTATCCTGACGGGCAGCGTGGTGGGCAGCCTGGTGAAACGGGGCCTGAAGCCGGAGTATCAGTCGGCGCTGTTCACCGCCTGCGGCCTGGCCGCCACCGGCCTGGGCATCAACTCGGTGGTGCAGAATATGCCCAACAGTCAGTATCCGGTGCTGTTCATCATCAGCCTGGCCCTGGGGGGCCTGGTGGGGACGGCCCTGGACCTGAACGGACGGTTCCACCGCCTGACGGAGAGCCGCTCCGGGTCGGGCAGCCGGCTGGGGGAGGGGCTGTCTACCGCCATCCTCCTGTTCTGTATCGGCACCCTCTCCATCCTTGGCCCCATCAACAGCGCCCTCTACGGGGACAACACCTATCTGTTCACCAACGCCACCCTGGATCTGGTGACCTCCATGGTGCTGGCCTCCACCTACGGCATCGGCATCGCCATCGCCGGTGGCGTCCTGTTCTGTTGGCAGGGGGCGATTTACCTCCTGGCTACTCTCCTGGGTTCCTTCATGACGGAGTCCATGATGACCGAAATCTCCATTGTGGGCGGCTTTCTCATCGCCAGCTCCGGCCTGAGCATCCTGGGCATCAAGGACTGCAAGACCCTGAACCTGCTCCCCGCCCTGGCGATTCCGGTGCTATGGGTAGCCCTGGCCGGGTGGCTGGGGCTCTGAAATGGCTCCCTTGACATGCCCTCGATACAATTTCATCTTGACCTAAGCCAGACAAGAGGCCCATCCCTCACGGGATGAGCCTCTTTGTTATGCGATAAATCCCAGGCTGCTTTCAGCGTCCATAAACGGGTCCTCGACTACCGCCCCACCATGGCCAGGACATACGCTGCCGCGCCCAGCACGACCTCTGCCAGCCGCTTCACCCGTCTACCTCCGGCAGACCGGCCACGCTGGTCAGCAGGGACAGGATACCCGCCAGCAGAGCGGCGCTCCCCACTGCCAGCCAGTCCACGTCCCCCATCACAGCAGACGTGCCGATAGCGGCAACCGCAGTCTGTGCAATCGTCTTGACGGCACGAACCCCCGCCGCCCTGAGCCATGCGCTGTTGGTGATTCTCTCAATAATGGTGTTCATGTTTTCACGTTCCTTTCTAGGAAAATATGGTCTCTCCCTCCGTCACGGCTTGCGCCGTGCCACCTCCCTCAAGGAGGGAGGCAAGAGGTCTATGTAAATCCCTTGGCTCCCTCTCTGAGGGAGAAAATGATTTCACTTCTTCGCCTGTTCCAAATCCTCGATACGGTGGTTGGCAACTTTAATTTGTTCATCCATCACGGCTTCATGCTGTTCCAGCTTGTATGTCCGCTCGATGACCTCATTGTGCTTGCCGACCTTTTTCTCCAGCTCCTCCAGCCGGTAAGTGATGAGGGCGGTGGTCTTGTCCGCCTGTTTCCGCTGGGCGCTGGCCTGGACCGCATTGTTTATCATGCAGACGATGAGAGCGGAAAAGGCGGAGATAATACTGGCAAGAATCGTCTCACTCATTCGCCTCGCCCTCCCGTTTGGCCTTCGCCGCCTCCTGGGCCTTCTCCTGCTCAATGGCCTGCTGTTCCAGGCTCACCACCTGGAGCCGTACAATGTCCAGACAGAGCCGGACATTGGTGGGCGGCAGCTTGCACTCGTTGATGAGCTGCGCCAGCTTCTCCATAAATTCATTGGTCGCTCCGTTGATTCCCATGATTTACCCCTCGCTTTCGCTGTATTCCTGCCACAGGTTCTCTGTTCCGGTGACCCCCGGCTCCCAGACGTTCTGGCCGCTGTAGACGGAGATCCACAGCTTCCCGTTATGGCTCACGATGGCCCCCTGCTGATAGTTGCTGCTCACGCCATCCCAGGTCGTCCACTCTGGGTAACTGTCAGTGGAACCGCCTGTTCCGCTGGTCCCGCCGCTTTCCAGCGCCGCCACGCTCTCCTCCAGGGCCGTCACCCGGTCTGCCAGCAGGGCCACGGTGGTTTCCAGCTCCGGGCGCTCCTGCTCCACGTCCAGGTTCTCCTGAGCGGAGGTCAGCAGATTGTCCCGCTCCTCTTCCGTCAGACAGCCGCCGGAGTAGAGGGTGTTGACCTTGCCGGGCATGTCCGTCAATGTGTAGTCCCCGCTCTGAATGGCGGAGAACAGAATGCTGTAAATGCTCATAGGTTCACCTCTCCCGCAAGTCCCGGACTTGCTTTTTTAAGCTATGAATTTCCTCCACCAGGAGGGGGATGATCTCCTCATAGGCTACGCTTTTCATGCCGTCGGCGGCGTTGCTCTGCACCAGGGCGCTGTCGACGATGTCCAGCCCCGCCAGAGCCTCCTCCATGTCCTGGGCTACGAAGCCGTAATGGGTCTGCTCCGGGTCGTCCCGCAGCCGGTAGGATACGGGAGACAGCGCGTCCACCAGACTCCTTTCCCGCCCGTCCAGTGGCCGGATGCCCTGTTTCAGCCGCCGGTCTGAACTGACGGTGATGGACTTGTTGGACGTGACAGAGCTGCCGTAAAGGTAGGTGGGATAGGCGCTGCGGCCCAGGATAAACTGGTCGCTGTCGTTGACACATTCAAATCTGGCGAAGCTGCCGTCTGTCAGATAGTGGTACACACCGTAGGCATTGGCGATGACAATGCCCCTGTCAGGGAGGTACAAAATGCCTTTCACAGTGGCTGCGCCGGTGCAGGTCAGACTGGTCAGGTTGATGCTGGTGCCCCGGATATAGGTGGCACAATTCGTACTGCCCAGCAACACCTGATTGGATGAGTTGACCCCGGCAAGAAAGCGTCCGACGCCGCTGGTGTCGTAGCCCTGAAATGATTTGCCGTTGGCGATGAGGACGTTACCGCTGCCAGATATGTCGCCGGAGACGCTGAGGGTGCCCAGAATAGAACATTCAGTAGCACCGTATATGGAATATTGATACCCGTCCTCGGTTGCAACGCCTGCGGCTAATCCTTCGTATTTTCCACCAAGCCAATAGCGAACAGTGTTTCCCGTTTCGGCTACGCAATACCCGTAAAGAGCGCCAGAGTACATTGTAACCCAGTTTCGAGCGTCATCTGTGGAGTTGATAGAGCCCCAGGTTATCTGGGCGCCGGTGATGCTGCCGACATGGATGGTTAAGCCG
>JAJBTD010000215.1 GCA_020861055.1 Clostridiales bacterium
CCACCAGGCAGATCATAATGACCGAGAACAGAGTGCCGAACACGGTGTACTTGACGCTGTTGAGGAAGCCGGTGACGATGCTGGAGTCGGCAAAGACCGCCGCGTAGCCATCCAGGGTGAACTCACTGGGCAGCAGGAAGGTCTTTCCGGCGTACACGTCGTAGGGGTTGGAGACGGAGGCCACCATGATGTAATAAAGGGGGTAGGCCACGATCAGCAGAATGATGGAGCAGAACACCACTAGGATGATGTCGCTGGTCTTATCCGAGAGGCCATGAGATTTGGCAACAGGTTTTGACATTTCTGACCCCTCCTTACACGAAGCTGACGTCCGATGCCTTGGACGCGATCTTGTTGACGATGATGAGCAGGATGATGTTGACCACCGTGTTGAACAGACCAACTGCCGTGGAGTAGCTGTACTTGGCGTTTTCAATGCCCTGCTCGTACACATAGACGGCGATGACGTCGCTGGTGGCCTTGTTCAGGTCGGTCTGGAGCAGCCAGACCTTCTCGAAGCCGACGCTCATCAGGCTGCCTGCGCTCATGATGAGCTGGAGGACGGCCATGGGGATCAGGGCCGGGACGTCGATGTGGATGATCCGCTGGAACATGGTTGCGCCGTCCACCTTGGCCGCCTCGTACAGGCTGGTGTCCACGCTGGAGAGGGTGGCCAGATAGATGATGGTGCCCCAGCCGGCGTCCTGCCAGATGCCGCTGGCGATGTAGATGGTACGGAACGCTTCGCTCATGGTCAGGAAGTCTGTCTGCGTGCCCAGGATCAGGTTGATCAGGCCGCCGGACGGACTCAGGAAGATGCGGATCATACCGCAGATGACCATGGTAGAGATAAAATGGGGGGCGTACAGCACGGTCTGCACCACGCGCTTAAAGCGGGTGAAATGCAGCTGATTGATTGCCAGGGACAGAATGATGGGGACCGGGAAGCTCCACAACAGACTGTACAGGCTGAGCAGGACGGTGTTGCGGATCATACGCACACAGTTGGGGCTGGTGAAGAACCGCTCGAACCAGTACAATCCGACCCACTCGCTGCCCAGGTAGCCTCTGCTTGCCTTAAAGTCCCGGAATGCGATCTGAATACCATACATGGGCACATACTTGTAGATGATGGTAATGATCACCGGGATGAGCAGCAGCAGATAGAGCTGCCAGTTGTTACGGAGCCGCGTCGCCAGAGGCGTCTTGCGACTCGTCAATGGGGTATTTGCGACGGCTGTTTTTGAACTCACTTTTTGCTCACTCCTTTTCTTGGTTGGTTTTCCGTGCTGTATTCATCTCCTCTCTCCTGTGGGAAAGCGCACCTTCCACACGGTGGCAGAAATATCGTTTCACGGCCAAGCGCTCTGGATATCGCCTGGTCGGGCGGTGTATTCCCTTTCGTGAAACGTTATTTCTATCTTGTTAAAGATAATATACCAAAGTCCACAAACTTGTCAATGCGATTGGTGCAAAATTGTTTTTTTCAACTTTTTACACAAAATTCAGATTCTCATTTTGTCCATTTTCACCATCTTCTCGGAAAAGAAACGTTTCATGAAATTTCAAATTACATCTTTACAAGTGCGTGTCTGTCGTGTATAATAGGGTAACAAGAGGCAGAACGTTTCACCTGCCTGGTCAATTTTAACTCCCCATTGCAGGAAAAGAGGAATCATACATGGCAAAGAAAACCGCCGCCCCCACCATGAAGGACGTCGCCCAGGAGGCGGGCGTCGCTCTGGGCACCGTCTCCAAGGTAGTCAACGGTATTCCGGTGGGCAAGAGCTATCAGAAAAAGGTGGAAGCCGCCATCAAAAAGCTGGATTACCGGGTCAACAGCTACGCCAAGGGCCTGAAGGCCGGAAAGACCTATACGGCGGCGTTTCTGGTGCCGGACACGCTCAACCCCTTTTTCGCCTCTCTGACCTATTACATCAACAAGGCGCTGGCCAGACGGAATTACCGTATGCTGCTCTGCTCTACCGAGGCCAGCCCGGAGATGGAGCAGATCTATCTGGATATGGCGCTGCAAAATAAGGTGGACGGCATTATCAGCCTGTCCTACAACGAGGCGCTGAAAATTCAGGCGGACACCCCCCTGGTCACCATTGACCGGCACATCAGCCCCGCTATCCCCTGCGTCGCCAGCGACAACTTCGGCGGCGGCAAGATGGCGGTACGGGAGCTGCGACGCCTGGGCTGCAAGCGGCTGGCCTATCTGAGCATCGGCTCCCCCCTGCCCAACGAGGCCACCAAGCGGGGAGACGGTTTTCTCAGCGCCTGCACAGAGTACAACATCCCCTATGATATGCTCCGCCTGCTGGACGGCGCCCCTTTCTCCGACTTTACCGATTTTCTCACTCAGCATACCACAGACGGCGCGCTGGACTTCGACGGCATCCTCTGCGTCACCGACCACCTGGCCCGGCAGATCATCACCTTACTCCGCAGTCAGGGCCATCGGGTGCCGGAGGACGTGCAGGTGATTGGCTTCGACGGGATGCGGGATTTCGCCACCGGCGAGTATCTCTGCTCCACCATTGCCCAGCCCATCGAGCAGATCGCCGAGGTGAGCGTGGAGCTGGTGCTGTCCGAGGA
>JAJBTD010000216.1 GCA_020861055.1 Clostridiales bacterium
CGATGAAGTCTACGTAGTCCTTTGCCTGCTGAGGGAGCTCCTCATAGTCGGTGCAGCCCCGGATGTCGCACTTCCAGCCGGGGAGGGTGGTATATACCGCCTTGGCCCGGTTCAGTCGGGCGGGGACGGGGAACACGTCCGTCACCTGCCCGTCGATCTCGTAGCCGGTGACCACCTTGATCTCATCCAGGTAGCCCAGCACGTCCAGGCAGGTCATGGCCACCTGGGTCGCGCCCTGGACCATGCAGCCGTACCGGCTGGCCACAGCGTCGTACCAGCCCACCCGGCGGGGCCGTCCGGTGGTGGCGCCGTACTCGCCGCTGTCGCCGCCCCGGCGGCGCAGCTCCTCGCCCTCCGCTCCGGTCAGTTCGCAGACGAACGGCTCCTTGTGGGAACCGACAGAGGAGGAATAGGCCTTGGTGACGCAGATTACGTCTTTCACGGCGGTGGGGGGGATGCTGGCCCCCACGCAGCCGAAGCCCGCTACGGTATGGCTGGAGGTGGTGTAGGGGTAGATGCCCAGGTCCGGGTCCTTCATGCTGCCCAGCTGTCCCTCCAGGAGAATTTGTTTTCCCTCACGAACTGCGTCATGGAGATAGGTGACGGTGTCCCCCACATAGGGCAGCAGGACCTCCCGCCAGCCCATGAGCTGGGCAAACAGCTTGTCCACGTTGAGCAGGGGCTTGTGGTACAGATGCTCCAGCAGGACGTTTTTCAGGTCGCAGACGTACTCCAGCCGCTCCCGCAGCCGCTGGGGGTCGTCCAGATCCGCCACCTGGATGCCGTTTTTGGCGTATTTGTCCGAATAGAAGGGAGCAATGCCGCTCTTGGTGGAGCCAAAGGCCTTGCCGCCCAGCCGCTCCTCCTCATAGGCGTCGAACAGCACATGATAGGGCATCAACAGCTCCGCCCGGTCGGAGACCATCAGATGGGGGGCCGGAACGCCGCCGTCCTCCAGGTGCTTGAGTTCACGGGTGAGGCTCTCCACATTCAGCGCGACGCCGTTGGCGATGATGTTGGTGGTATGGGGATAGAACACGCCGGAGGGCAGCAGATGCAGGGAGAACTTGCCGTAATCACAGATAATGGTGTGACCGGCGTTGGCTCCGCCCTGGAACCGTACCACGATGTCGGACTGCCGGGCCAGCATATCGGTGATCTTGCCCTTGCCCTCGTCGCCCCAGTTGGCTCCTACGATTGCTTTGACCATAATGAATTGCTCCTCTGTACGGAAAAAATGTCCGGTGAACCGTACATCAGCATTATAGACGATAATGCCCGCCGATGCAAGAATAAGTTGCAGCGGAAACAATACCTCATCTCTGGAGCGGGCCGGAGGAGCGTGTAATCGGACGGGCGGCCTGATTCCCGTCGGCATATCCCTCTGCCATCGAACGCTTCTCCGGCATAGGATGGAATATCTCTGCGACCAGGAGGCTGTCTATGGAAAATGTCGAGGCTGCTGTGTTCACCCCTCACTGCCAGGAGCTGGTCTATGACTGGGAGGGAATTCCGGTGCTGACCTGTCGGCTATCCCTCCCTCAGAAAGCGAGAGAGGAGCCCGGATTGATACGCATCGACCGGTATTATCGCCATGTGGAGGATTGCATCCGCCGCTGGCTGGAAGGCCGGCACGCGAAGCTCTGTACGCTTGCCCAGGACGCCCTGTGCGCTTCCCGTCCGATTCCCACTGAGCGCGTTCTGGTGGATTACCAGGCCGAGCAGACGGAGAGCGGGCTGCTGGACATCTGCTGGACAGTGCAATGGGAGGGAAAGCGGCGGCGCTTCCTCGACTGCTGGGAGCCAAAGACCGGCGCGCCGGTAAAAAATTGCGTCAAGGCATAATGCTTTGTAGCCATTTGCCTCTGCGTCGGCAGCGGCTTCCAGTTCCGGTCAGGATACCTGCCGGGGGAAAATTTTGTCGGGTATCGCCGCCCGGAATGAGCACATCCTATAGCCAGACAGCCCGAAAGCGGGCGGTCTGAGAAAAGAAACGTGACAAAGAAGGAGATGTGTTCTTATGTCCAGCAACAGCAATGGCAAGCAGTCCCTGGTGCCCGAAGCACGGGACGCCCTGAATAAGTTCAAGATGGAGGCCGCCTCTGAGGTGGGCGTCAATCTGAAGCAGGGCTATAACGGAGACCTGACCTCCCGCCAGGCAGGTTCCGTGGGCGGACAGATGGTCAAGAAGATGACGACCGTACGACCCACGAAAACCATGTGCTTTCAGCGGGTGAGCAGGACTGCGGAGGGGCATTGCGTGACGGTGAGGTACATAGCGGGTCTGATGGCGTAACGGACAAACAAAAGGATAGCGAAAGCCCTTCAAAGACCGGTTTTCCTTGTTTTTCACTGAATTTAAGGGAAAGAGGGGTGACACTGGGGATGCGTACATTCAACTGTTCAGAAAACAGGTACCAGAAATGGGATTCGGAGGCGCTGGGTTATATTGCCGCGATCTATATAAGGCAGCTGGCAAGCAGGAGCGGTATCTCAAACAGCGGCCGGATGAGTTGGAAAAGCTGGTAGAGATTCAAATTTGTTTCACGCTGATTCAGCGCAGGTTCGTTGGGACCTGCGCCGTTTT
>JAJBTD010000061.1 GCA_020861055.1 Clostridiales bacterium
GGGTCGCGGTTGAGTATTCGGTTTCCATGGATTTGTCCCTCCGGTATGGCAGGGATTCGCAGATCGTGGGCAGCTCGGTGGGGGGTGGCCGGGTGCTGGTCACCAGCTTCGACGGCATCGAGACCGACGTTACCCTGGACTTTCCCACCCTGCTGGTCATCTACGAGGACCGGCCCGGTATGCTCAGCCGCATCTGCGCCGAGCTGGCCTACGCCAACATCAACATCGGCGTCCTCCGGTGCGGCCGGAAGCGGAAGGGGGGCGTGGCCTGCTCTGTCATTGAAACGGACTCCGCCATTCCCGCCGACATCCGGGACACCCTCATCCAGCTCCGGGGCGTGCAGAACGCCATCATCCTCAACCCATCGGAGGCTTGAACGATATGTATTCTCATTTTGACAGCATGCTCTCCCTGTGCCGGGAGCGGGACTGGCCCCTCTGGAAGGCCATCTGCGCCGAGGAGCAGGAGCTCAACGGCCAGAGCGAGGAGAAAATTTTTGAGCGGATGGAGCTGCGGTACACCATTATGACCCGCTCCACCTCAGCCGCCCTGGAGACGCCTCAGCCGGGCCACACCGGCCAGCCCACCCTCATCACCGGCATCGCCCAGGCCCAGGCCAGATACGCTGCCGGCGCCCAGACCCTCTGCGGCCCCATGCTCAACCGGGTCATGGCCCGCGCCCTGTCGTGCAGCGAGTACAACGCCTCCATGGGCCGCATCTGCGCCATGCCCACTGCCGGGTCCTGCGGTATTGTCCCCGCCGTCCTGCTCACCCTGGAAGAAGAGCGGAGTCTCTCCCACCGGAAGGTGCTGGAGGCGCTGATCATTGCCAGCGGCGTAGGAGCGGTCATCACTCAGAATGCCACTGTCTCCGGAGCGGAGGGAGGCTGTCAGGCAGAATGCGGGGCCGCCGCAGCCATGGCCGCCGCCGGGGCGGTCTACCTCATGGACGGCACTCCGGAGCAGAGCCTTACCGCCATGAGCCATGCCATGATCAACACAATGGGTCTGGTCTGCGACCCCATCGCCGGGCTGGTGCAGATCCCCTGCGCCCAGCGGAACGCCTCCCAGGCGGTCAACGCGCTGCTCTCCGCCGACCTGACACTGGCAGGCATGACCTGCCCCATCCCCCCTGACCAGGTGCTAGACGCCATGTACCACGTGGGGCGAAGCCTTCCCACTGCCCTCCGGGAGACCGCAATGGGAGGAATCGCCGGCACACCGGCGGGACAGGCCATCACCTGGAAGCTTTACGGGGCATAGTCAGTCCGTTGTTTGCACAACTTTTACAAATCGTCCGTTGAAATTCTTCCATTTTGCGCTATAATGAGTGTAATAAAAACTGTGCAAGAGGTCGGGCAATCTCCCGTCCTTCGGCATTCGTTTGACGGAAAGGAAGTGCGTCCCATGGCAAATCAATCGCTGCCCATTATCACCATCAGCCGCCAGTCCGGCAGTCAGGGCCGGGAGGCCGGGAGGCTGCTGGCCAAAAAGCTGAATATCCCCTATTATGACTACGAGATTTTAGACCGGGCTGCCAAGGAGAGCGGTCTGTCTCCGGAGCTGTTCGAACAGGCGGAGCACTCCGCCGCCGCCTCTCTGGACCGGCTGGAGCAGGGGCTCCCCGCCACCGACACCCCTATCAATGTCAAGCTCTTCCAGGCCCAGGCCCAGATCATCCGGGAGCTGGCCCAGGAGGGGCCTGCGGTCATCGTCGGCCGCTGCGGCGACAGCGTGTTGAGGGGCGCCTGCGACCTGGTGAGCGTTTACATCTACGCCTCCGAGGAGCGGCGGATTCAGAACGTCATCCGGAAAAAGGAGCTAAGTCGGCCCATGGCTCAGCTCTTTATCCGCCAGATCGACAAGGGCCGCAGTGCGTATCACAATTTCTTCTCCCAGCATGCCTGGGGAGATATGTCCGCCTATGACCTGTGCGTCTGCACCGACCATCTGACTCCGGAGGAGACGGCGGATGCTATCGCTGCCTTTGTCTCCGTCAGGAACAAGCGAAACCAGGACGCATGACTGCACTTCCCTTTTCCCTTCTGCCGGAGGAGGACTATGACAGGGCCATGGAGCAGGTACTGCTTCAACTGGCGCAGCGCAAAGCCGCCTCCGGCATGGACGAACGCATTCCCGGTCAGGGCATCTATTGGGAGCAGTATGAGCCGGAGGGCGGCAGTGACAGGATGATCTTCATCAGCCACGGCTTTACTGAGTCCACTCTGGAGTATGCCGAGATGACGTGGTATTTCCTCCAGGCCGGGTACGGCGTCTTTCTCTGCGACCATATGGGCCACGGAAGGTCCTATCGGCTGCTGAAGGAAACGTGGCTGACTCATGCCGTTTGCTTTGACGACTATGTGCAGGATCTCCGCCACCTGGTGACACAGGAGGTTTTGCCCCGGAGTCAGGGAAAGCAGCGCTATCTGTTCGGTCACTCCATGGGCGGAGCCATTGCCATTTTGTATCTGGAGCAGTACCACGGAGATTTTAAGAAGGCAATTCTGAGCGCTCCCATGGTCATGCCTGCGGCGGGCGGGTTCCCCGTCTCGTTGGGG
>JAJBTD010000224.1 GCA_020861055.1 Clostridiales bacterium
CGCAGATAGTGCTTGTCCTGGATGCGCTGGGGGGCGGGGGCGGCGTCGGGGGCCACCTGCCGGGTAAAGAGGGCCATTTTCGCCACCTCCTCCAGCACGACGGCGTGATACACCGCCTGGGCCGCATCCTTGCCCCAGGTGAAGGGGCCGTGGCTGTGGCAGATGACGGCGGGAACGGCCACCGGGTCGATGCCCCTGGCCCGGAACTCCTCCACGATGATCTTGCCGGTATTGCGCTCATAGTCCTCGTCCAGCTCCTCCTGGGTCAGATGCCGGGCGCAAGGGATGGAGCCGTAGAAATAGTCGGCGTGGGTGGTGCCGTAACAGGGGATGTCCTGCCCGGCCTGGGCCCAGCCCACGGCGTAGGGGCTGTGGGTGTGGACGATGCCGCCGATCTGGGGAAATGCGTTGTAGAGCACCAGATGGGTCCTGGTATCCGAGGAGGGGTTCAGCTCCCCCTCCACCTGGTTGCCCTCCAAATCCATGACCACCAGATCCTCCGGCCGCAGCTCGTCGTACTCCACGCCGGAGGGCTTGATGACGAACAGACCCCGCTCCCGGTCGATGCCGCTGACATTGCCCCAGGTGTAGGTCACCAGATTTCGGCGGGGCAGCTCCATATTGGCCTCATATACCTGTCTTTTCAGTTCTTCCAGCATTGGGAACCCCTCCTTTTGTCTTTTGAACGGCGCCGCCAACGGCGGTCTGCTTTAGTATACCACGCATTGTCAAATCGGCAAAGCGGAAATCCCAAAACAGACTTGCAATCGGGTGGAGGCTTTGCCATAATAATCCTGTGCAGCAAACAAAACTGCCCTATGTCCAAAGAAAGGAGCGTCCTATGTCCAGCGTCTTACGGGAGATCGTGGACCGTGGCCTCTGCCGGTTTACGGACCGGGTCCCCTCCTGGCAGGAGGCGGTCCGGCAGAGCGCCGCGCCTCTGGCGGAGGCGGGATATACGGACGGGGAATACTACCGGCAGATCGTCTCCTGTATCCGGCAGTACGGGCCGTATATGGTCTTTGACCACCAGGTCGCCCTGCTCCACGCCCAGGTAAACGCCCCCGGCGTGCGCAAAACGGCGGTCTCCCTCCTGTGCATCCGGGAGGGCGTGGACTTCGGCGCAGATGAGGATGGGACGCGCAAAACTGCCCGGCTGTTTTTTACCCTGGCCTCCTGCGACCCGGACGAGCATATGGACAAAATACAGGCGCTGGCGGAGGTCTTCCTCAACGAGCCGCTGCTGGACGCGCTGACGGCGGCCCGCTCCCCGGAGGATATCCTTGCCGCAGAGGAGCGGTATCCCTGCTAGGAGGCAGACTGCGCCGCCGGGGGGACGGCTCCCCCGATTCAGACTGGAGGCTATGTCATGGTACAATTCCGGTACACGGTGCGCAGCGAGCTGGGCGTCCATGCCCGCCCCGCCGGACAGCTGGCCCGGCTGGTCAGGGCCTTCCCCAGCGCAGTCGTCACCGTCTCCAAGGGCGGCGTCAGCGCAAGGGCCGGTCAGGTCGTTCGGCTGATGAGCCTGGGTATCCGAAAGGGCGATGAGGTCGTCGTGACCGTCGAGGGCGGCGACGAGGCCGACGCCGCCGGGGCAGTCGAGACCTTTTTCCGGGAAAATCTATAGAAAGACGCCTGTCCTGCCAGGGGTGGGACAGGCGTTTCTTCCGCTAAGGAGGGGATCGTAAAATGAACGTCATACAGGGTGAGGGCATATCCGGGGGCGCAGCGCTCGGAACACTCCATCTCTTCCGCCGCACCGCCGCCGTCCTCCCGTCGAAGGGGGCGGGGCCGGAACGGGAAAAGGCCCGGTTTGCCCAGGCCCGGAGGCGCGCCGCCGACGAGCTGGAGTCCCTGGCAGAGCGGTGCCGGGGGACATACGGGGACGACGCCGCCGACCTCTTTGCCGCCTATGCCATGCTCACGGAGGACGAGGACTTTGCCGCCCACGTCCTGTCCGCCCTGGAGGAAAAGGGGTGCAGCGCGGAGCGCGCCGTTCAGCAGGCGGGGGAGCGGCTCGCCGCCATGCTCTCCGCCACGGACGACCCCGCTCTCCAGGCCAGAGCCGACGACGTTCGGGACGTGACCCGGCGCATCCTTAACCAGCTCCTGGGCGCTGAGGCGGCCGGGCCCGCTCTCTGTGCCCCCGTCATTCTGGCGGCGGACGATCTCTCCCCCTCAGAGCTGCTCCGGATGGACAGGGGCAGTCTCCTGGGCTTTCTCACCCGTGACGGCTCGGCCAACAGCCATACGGCCATTCTCGCCCGCACCATGGGCATTCCCGCCGTCTGCGGTCTGGGCGATGGGCTGAACCAGGTCCGGGAGGGACAGCGGGTCTGTCTCGACGGGACAGGGGGGACGGTGTATCTGGAGCCGGACGAGGCCACCCTTCGTCTGTTTCAGGAGGAGCGGGCGAGACAGCAGGAACGGAAAACGCAGCCGGAATTCCCGGACGTTCCGCCGGACGAGCCCCCGGAGGGGCGGCGCATCCGGCTCTGCTGCAACATCGGCGCTCCCAGCGAGGTCGAGGCGGTGCGCTCCAGCGGCGGTCAGGGG
>JAJBTD010000103.1 GCA_020861055.1 Clostridiales bacterium
TGACATCATTCTGGTGGAGCGGGGGACCATAGTGGAATGAATGATCCGTGAGGGATTCATATGCTGATCAATCTGTTTAAATATGAGTTCAATTACTCATGCCTGTCCTTTTTCCTGGTCTATGGGGTGCTGATTCTGCTGTGTATTCTCACGGGAGCTTCTGACCAGCTCTTTGACGATGCCGGAGGCGACGTGTCCATCGTCCAGGTGCTGCTCATGGTCACGGTGCTGTTCTTCTTCGCCGTCGTCCTCATCACCACCGTACTCAACATACAGCGGTTCTACAACGGCACCTTCCGGGAAGAGGGCTATCTTCTCCACACCCTGCCCGTCCGCCCCTGGCAGATTCTGGCGGGCAAGTGCATCCCCGCTCTGGTCTGGACGGTGGTTTCCGGAGGCGTGATGGTGTTCTCCTGGCTCCTGCTGCTTCTGGTCAGCGCCGGCATCTCCGGCATCGACTGGAGCGAGGTGTTCGACTTTCTGGCGGAGCTGTTCTCCGACGGGGAGACGGTGGCAACTGTGGTGAAGTTTGGAGTCATGCTGCTGGCCCTGCTGCTGGCGGCCATTCTCCAGGTCTATGCCAGCATTTCTCTTGGACAACTCCTGCCCGCCCACCGGACGGTAGGGATGGTGGCTGCCTGGTTCGGACTCAGCGTCGTGGAGAGCTGGACGGCGACCCTCACCCTCCGCACTACCACTGCTGTAGCGACCGGAATTGTGTATACGAGAGCAGGAGCCGTCGGGTATACGGTCTTTTTCCTGGTTTGGAGCGTCGTGTTCTGGGCCGTGACCCAGTGGGTACTGACAGAGCGGCTCAATCTGGAGTGATCAGCTCCTGAAACGAGTGGATGTAACCGTCGCAGAACCCTCGCATCTCCGCTTCCCGGTCAGCAAAGCAGCGATCCCACACGCCGACCACGGTGAAGCCCGCGGCCTTGGCCCCCCGGCAGGAGACCGGGGAGTCGTCAAAGAAGGTGATCTCTCCAGGCGGAACCCCTAGTCGCCGGGCTGCCTCCACAAAGGCGGCAGGGGAGCGCTTCTCCATCTGCAGCTCCTGAGCGTAGACCACCTGGGAGAGATATCGGTCAAATCCATGGCGCTCCAGGGCCAGACGACAGAGGGACGGCTCCGCCGAGGTGAAAAGAGCCATCTGCTCTCCCGTCTGGCGGCACTGCTCCAGATAGACCAGCGCACCCTCCTTGGCGGGGATGGTCCGGCCGTAGCCTTCACGGGCCATGGACAGCCACTCCTCCATGATTTCATCAGGCGATTCCTCCAGACGGCAATATTCCTTGGTGAACTGGGCCGCCTGGGGGAAGATGGCGTGTACCACCCCGTCGTTGTATTCCTCCGTCCATGGGAGCCCCCGCTTTTCCAGAAATGCGATGTCGATGTCTCTCCACAGGCTGGTAGAGTCGATCAGCGTCCCGTCCAGGTCAAACAGCTTCATGACTGTAGCGCTCCTCCTCTCCATAGTAAAACCGCCAGGGGAAGTCAGCGGCCTCCTCTGCGTAGTCGATGCCCACCCTTTTGCCGGTGAGGATGGGCCGCCGCTCCTCCCAGGGGGGCAGGCCCAGGCCGGGTTCCTCCGTCACCCACAGCTCCGGCCCGGTCAGAGGCAGTCCGTCCTGGGCACGGGTCAGGGCCAAAGCCTTGCACAGCTTTCCGGGTCCGTTGAGAAAGTTCCTTCTCTGGTAGGGGGTGAGGACTTCCCATGCCTTGCCGTACCGCAGCCGGGACATAGTTTCGCTCCCCAATACCGCCTCACCGCCCCGGATGAGAACGGCGGACGGCTCGCCCTCCGGCTCAGTGACGAAGTTGAGACAGTGATACATCCCGTAGATCAGATAGATGTAGGCCGTTCCGGGCGGGGCAAAGAGCGTTTCCGTCCGGCGGGTGCGCCGGTACTGGTAGGCGTGGCACGCTTTGTCCATCCGGCCCACATAGGCCTCCGTCTCGGTGATACGTACGGCGAGAAGCTTGCCTCCATACTGCCGTACCAGCAGTTTTCCCAGCAGCCTGCGGGCCGTCTCCACTGTGTTCCCGGCATAAAAGCTTTGCGGAAGCGCCTGAATTGTGTTCATTTTTCGCCCTCTTTTCTCCAATGGGAATTCGGACAATCCGACATCATACCGCACTGGATTTCATTCACATTCCCCATATCTGAGCAAATAAACGGCGCAGCTTGCCAATATACAATCAAGCTGCGCCGTTAGATGCTTTCAGCAGCTCGGATGGAAGCTGCTCAGTGGTTGTTTTCTGTGTGACCTGCCGGCGTTTCTGTCAGCCGGTAATGTCACAGTCGTCGGTGCTCTCTTCACTGGCGGAGGAATCGTCCGCTGCCTCTTCTACAGGGGCTTCCTCCACAGGTGATTTTTCAGCGGTAGCAGTCTCCTCAGCTTCGACCTCGACCTCTGTATCCGCCGCCGGGTCAGCTTTCATCTCAGCAATTTTGGCGTTGTTGGCGGCAATAGCGGCCTGGATGTCAGCGATCTGGGTGCAAACGGCGGCATAGGTTTCCTCCGGCTCAGCGCCGTGGTCGGCAAAATACATTTTGC
>JAJBTD010000124.1 GCA_020861055.1 Clostridiales bacterium
CCTTTTGGGTCGCCCAAATCTCATCCAGCCGCTCCTGCAAGTCCTGAATGTCAGCGGCATAAATGCTGTTAGTGGCATTGGCTTTCCTGGCGTACTGATTGAGGTTGTTCGAGCATTTGCGGAGAAGGACGCTGATCTGCCGGGGATAGTCATAATTCATGTTGAGACAATATCCGTTCAGCGCCATCTTTCGGAGATAGGCACTCATACAGCGAACACCGCCGTCCTCCATTTTTTTGCGGATGATCTCCAGCTCGGACGGGCTGACCCGAAAGTGCAGCATCACGTCCCTATTTTCAACCTCCTGCATTACAGCACCTCCTCGGTGCGCTGGGCGGTATCCCGGCGTGGCGGCGGCACCTGACTGGATTTCTGCTTCAGGTCAGCCAGCACGGAGGGGCGTCCCTCAGAAGGTTCATCGGCGTTCCGTTCGACAGCGCCGCCTCCCTCCATGTTGAGGGCTACATCCAGCTCGGCCAGCCGTGCGGATTTCGCCGCCAGCTCCGCCTCCTGGGGGAAGGGCTTGCCCACCTCGGCCTGAGCCGCCTCCCGCTGCTGTTCCAGCGTTTCCAGCCGGGTCTGTGCCTGTTCCAGCCTTGCGGGGATATTGTTCAGCGCATTGTCCAGCCGGGTCAGGTTGCCTCTGGCATCGGTGCCAAGAGCTACCCGGTGGGTCATACTGCCTTTCAGGGCGATTACGAACTCCTTATTGAAGCTGTCAAAGGACAGTTCCATCTGGAACCCACGATAACTGCCCAGGGGATAGCCCTCCACGGCATTGGCGGTCTTGCAGACAGCGAGGATGGCCTCGCCAGCGTCCGCTTTTTCCGTATAGGTTCTCCCGGCAACAGTCATACCGGCAAAGCCGTCTTTGGGGTGCGGGTGAGCCGCAACCGTGGCGATGTCCTGCCGGAACCCCTCAATATTGCTGTGCTGCTGTTCGATCTCCCTGGGGAAGTATTTCAGGAGCTGGTCTTCCAGCCGGTACTGCTTACTGCGGAAGTCCGCTTTCAGCACTTTCAGTCTGGCCACGTCGATGTCCAAGTCCATCTTTTCCTTGATGAGCGGCGACCCTGCGCACAGCGCCTTGATCTCCGCATAGGAGAGAGCCTGCTCGTCCACGTCGTCGCAGGAGCGAACCGGCGACTTGCTGGTCATAATCTGTGAAATGAACTTCTGCTTGTTCTCAAGGGTCTGGTAGAGGTAGGCATCGAAGGTTCCCTCGGTGACGTACTGGAAAACCTGCACTTCTTTGTTCCTGTTGCCCTGGCGGATGATACGCCCATTCCTCTGGGTCATGTCGGCAGGCCGCCAGCCCACATCCAGATGGTGAACGGCCACAAGCCTGTCCTGGACGTTGGTGCCTGCGCCCATCTTTTGGGTAGAGCCGAGTAACACCCGCACCTGGCCGGAGCGCACCTTTGCAAACAGCTCCTTCTTTTTGGCCTCTGTGTCGGCGTCGTGGATAAAGGCGATTTCCTCATGTGGAACGCCCCTTGCCTCCAGCTTGGACCGAATATCGTCATAGACGTTGAAGGTGCCGTCATTCTTCGGCGTGGACATATCACAGAACAGGAGCTGGGTCAATCTGCCCGGCGTACCTTCCTGCCAGATACGGAACACATTGTTCACGCAGGCGTTCAGCTTGCTGCCGGGGTCGTCCGGGAGCAACGGGTTCATGAGCCGCTGGTCGAGGCCGATTTTCCTGCCGTCCGACGTGATGCAGAGCATATTATCCTCTGAGGCATCTACAGCCCCAGCATGGACTTTGGACGCCCGTTCCGACAGCGATGCTACCATCTCTTTCTGAATCTCCGAGGGCTGCACCACTACCGTCTCAAAGTGAGCCTCCGGCACCGGCAAATCGAGCTGGTCACTGGTTTTAATGTCCGCAACCTCTTTGAACATAGCCATCAATTCGGGTAAATTGAAGAAGCGGGCGAACCGGGTTCGCGCTCGGTAGCCTGTACCTTCGGGGGCCAATTCGATGGCCGTCTGTGTTTCACCAAATGTTGACGCCCAACTGTCGAAGTGCGTCAAGCCCTTTTGCTGGAGTGTGCTGTACTGGAGATAGCGCATGACCGTATACAGCTCGGTCATACTGTTGCTGACAGGGGTACCGGTGGCGAACACCACGCCCCGCCCGCCGGTGATCTCGTCCATATAGCGGCATTTCATATACATATCCGAGGACTTTTGCGCCTCAGAAGTAGACAATCCCGCCACATTTCTCATTTTGGTGTACAGGAACAAGTTCTTAAAGGCGTGCGATTCGTCCACAAAGAGCCTGTCCACGCCCAACTGTTCAAACGTGACCACATCGTCCTTCCGTTCTGTGCTGGTCAACTTGTCCAGTCTGGCCTGGAGGGAACGTCGGGTCTTTTCCATCTGCTTGATGGTAAAGTTCTCGCCACGCTGGTACTTTGCAATGGCGATGGCCTGCTCAATGTCGTCGATCTGCTCCTGCAACAGACGCTCCTGACGCTCTGCGGACACCGGGATTTTTTCAAACTGGCTGTGGCCGATGATAACGGCGTCATAGTCGCCGGT
>JAJBTD010000226.1 GCA_020861055.1 Clostridiales bacterium
CGCGGGTGCGGCACCTGTAAGCCCGCCTGAAAGGAGACCCTTCCGTGAATTACGCCGCCATCAAGACCCACGATATCGCCAACGGCCCCGGAGTCCGGGTGTCCCTGTTCGTCTCCGGCTGCACCCATCACTGCCCCGGCTGCTTCAACCGGGAGGCCTGGGATTTCCAGTACGGACAGCCCTACACCCAGGAGACGGAGGACCAGATCATTCAGGCCCTGACCCCCTGGTACATCACCGGCCTGAGCCTGCTGGGAGGCGAGCCCTTCGAGCCTGCCAACCAGGCCGCTATTCTCCCCCTTCTCCGCCGGATTAAGCGGGAGCTGCCGGATAAGACCATCTGGGCCTACTCCGGCTACACCCTGGAGTCCGACCTGCTCACCGGCCACTTGGGGGACTGGGAGGTTACCAAGGAGCTGTTGAGCTACATCGACGTACTGGTGGACGGGGAGTTCATCCAGGCCCAGAAGGACATCACTCTCCGGTTTCGGGGCTCCTCCAATCAGCGGGTCCTGGACCTGCCCAAAACCCTGGCCTCCGACTCGGTGGTGTGGTGGTCGGAGCTGTAACTGAACCGCAGAAATGCGGCCTATCAATTAACTGTCTTTTGAGCGTCGGACGGATTGATTTCCTGAAACACGCTAACGCCTGAGGGCGACCCTCCAGCGGGGCAAAGAAAAGGTTCTGTCATAACATTGGGGGCAGGTTTCGTACCTGACCCCAATCTTTATGGCAGAACCTTTTCCCTGTTTTTCCCGGCATTCGGCCATTACAGACGCCGGTTATCATCGCATATAGATAACAGCTGCTCCAACACTTTTCCGATATCGTCATCGATGCAAATGGATTTTTCCCGTATCTCATCCGGGGCATAGGCTTCATTCAGGTTGATGCAGGCATACGTCGCATCCGGCCGCTCATGGACCATTCGCCAGAAGCTGAATTTTATGATGCCAGGGGTATTCATGCCCGTGCCAAGCTCAAGAAACAGCGTTTTCATGTTCTGGTGACGGCGAAGGAAAAGAGAATAGCGTTCTGACGCGTCATGCCACCCCTCGTCCTCCACAAAGGTATCGTCACAGCGCAGATTCACATTCATAGGCGCGCCGCAGACCGGGCAGCGGGGAATCAGCTCCGAGGGGATCTTCATATCCTTTTGCTCGGCCGCCATCTGCCGAACGGCTACCTCGTTGTCATAGGTCTTGTCATGGCAGGGTTTGGAGCACTGCCACAGGCCGTAATCCCCCTGGGTGTAGAACAGCCGCTTCTTATCGAACCCTGCCAGCTGGAATTGATGGTCTACGTTGGTGGTCAACACAAAATAGTCCTTGTCCTTCACCAGCTCCAGCAGGTCAGCGTAGGGCTTCCCCACCCCCGCCTCATAGCGGTTGATGAGAATGTGCCGGGACCACCACGCCCAGTATTCCTCCAAGGTATCAAAAGGATAGAAGCCGCCGGAATACATATCGGTGATGCCGTACCTCCGGTGAAAATCCGAGAAGTATTTTTCAAACCGTTCCCCGCTGTAGCTCATGCCCGCCGAGGTGGAAAGACCAGCCCCTGCTCCGATAACGACGGCGTCCGCCGTCTCCAGCTCCTTCTTCAGCCGGGCGATATTATCCCAATAGGTTCCGGTAGAGTTCCAGGTCGATGTCCTTAAAAACATTGAAGATCACCTCGATTTTGCTGTGGGTCTGTTCCCGGCATTCCTTCACGGTGCGGACGGCGATCTCCGCCGCCTTGTCGTTGGGAAAGTGGAATTCTCCGGTGGAAATGCAGCAGAAGGCGACGCTCCGAATCCCGTTTTGCTCCGCCAGCTCCAAACAGGAGCGGTAGCAGGAGGCCAGCAGCGCTCTGTCCCGATTGGTCAGCCGGTAGCCGACAATGGGGCCGACGGTGTGGAGCACAGAATCGCAGGGGAGATTGAACGCAGGCGTGATTTTGGCTGCGCCGGTTGCTTCTTCGTGTCCCTGGCGCTCCATCAGCTCTGCGCAGGCCGCCCGGAGCTGTACCCCCGCATAGGTGTGAATTGCGTTGTCAATGCACCCATGATTGGGGCAGAAACAGCCCAGCATTTGCGAATTGGCGGCATTGACGATAGCCCCACAGCGCAGGGTGGTGATGTCCCCCTGCCAGAGATAGAGGCCCTCCTCCACCGGCGTCAGGTCGGCAATGTCGGTAATGCCCTTCTGCCGGGTGGCCTCCTGCAAATAGGCGTCCTGCACCGTCAAAAAAACCTGACTGACCGGCTTCGGCATCCGCACGTTGAACAGCGCCCGCAGAAGCCGCTTCTGCTGCCATATATCTGTGGGGATTTCCATGTCCCGATATTGCGCTTCCTCTGAAAGAAGCTCTCTGATTAAATAAATTCTTCGCTCATCCTGTGTCATGGTTATCCTCTCTTTTCGATGGCCTGTTGCGGACAGATTTCCGCACAGCGTCCGCAGTGGAGACAGCGGCTCTGGTCGATAACCACGCGCTTGGTGGAGATGTCGATGCACTTCTGGGGACAGACGGAGTAACACAGCTTGCAGCCAATGCACTTGTCGC
>JAJBTD010000022.1 GCA_020861055.1 Clostridiales bacterium
GGTACATCCTCCCTCTGTCCGTGGGGGTGGTTTTGAACAGCTATGAGTCCGTCCTGGCCTCCATCCTCAATGGCATTGGCCGTCAGAGCCAGTCCGCCGCCGTCAGCCTGGGCTGCGGGGGGATACAGCTGCTGTGTACCTGCCTGGGGACCGGTCTGACGGGCTTTCTCTTTGGGCTGATTTTGTCCTCGCTCCTGGGGGTGGCTCTCCGGCTGGGGCTCATCGTCCGGCACACCGGATTGCAGCTAAACCTGTTCCAGTCCTTCTCCGCCCCTGCTCTGGGGGCGCTGTTGGCGGGGCTGTGTGTGCGGCTGCTCTACCGGACGCTGGCAGACTGTCCTGTGATCGTCAGCCTGACCGCCTGCGCCGGAGTGGGTCTGTTTCTCTACTTCACCGCCCTGTGGATGATGGACGTCCACCCCCTCCGGCTGTTCCATCTCAGCCGCCGATGAGCGGACGGGGCGTTTTGGACGGAAAACAGAAGGGAGGGGTTGCAATTTCCCGCACACGGGTTATAATAGGCTCATAATCTGACAGGCAGAGTAGGCCTGGACGTGTCGAGGCAGCGCAGGCTGCCCCAGTGCCGGCGGAACGGGGAGTTGTCCGCCGGACGAATCGGCTGAGAAACAGCCAGCAGTGTCCAGCCCGCATCCCGCTGCCGCACGGGGAAATCGTTTCGGGGTGCAGCGCCGTTTTTGCGGCGGACATCCCGTTTTTCGCTCTGTGTGGCCCTGCCATCCAAAGGAGCGTCACCTATGAGAGAGAACAAGAGGGGAGACGGCCTGTTCGCCGCCTCCGCCCGATGGCTGAGAGAGCCGAGAGCCCTGGCCCTGGCGGCTCTGTTCGTGGCCATCAGCGTCACCCTGGACCTGCTGAACATCCGCATCCAAATCACCCCTCAGCTCCGCATCACCTTTGGCTATCTGTGCGACGCCTCTATCGGCATGCTGTTCGGCCCGGTGGTGGGCATGGCGTCGGGGGTGTGTACCGACGTGCTGGGCTATCTGATGAACACCGGGGGCGGGGCCTATTTTCCCGGTTACACCCTGACGGCCATCGCCGGGGGGCTGATCTACGGCGTGGTGCTCTATCACCCCTCGGAGCGGAAGGGGTTCCGGCTGCTCCGGTGCTTTATCGCCAAGGGGCTGATCAATCTGCTGTGCAATATGCTGCTCAACACCTTCTGGCTCTCCCTCACCGGGGGAGACGGCTTTTTGGTGCTGCTGCCCCTCCGGGCAGTGAAAAACGCCCTTCTGTGGCCAGTCGAGAGCCTGCTGCTCTATTTCGTGCTGGAGGCGGTGCTGCGCATCAGTCTCCGGTTCCCCGCCCTCCGTCAGTCGCCCAGGGGAGGTATAAACCATGACCTATGAAGAAGCGCTGACCTACATCCATTCCACCCACTGGCAGGGAAAGAGACCCGGCCTGAGCCGGGTGCGGGCGCTGCTGGAGGGGCTGGGAAATCCGCAAAAACAGCTCCACTTCGTCCATGTGGCGGGCACCAACGGCAAGGGCTCTGTCTGCGCCTGTATGGCCTCTGTGTTGCAGGCGGCGGGCTATCGGACGGGGTGCTTCACCTCCCCCTTTCTGGAGCGGTTCAACGAGCGGTTTCAGATCGACGGCACGCCCATCTCTGACGAGGCCCTGTGCCGGATGACGGAGCGGGTTCGCCCTGTTGCCGTCAAAATGGAGGATACCCCCAACGAGTTTGACCTGATTACCGCCCTGGCCCTGGCTTGGTTTGCGGAGGAGGGGTGCGACATTGTGGTGCTGGAGGTGGGACTGGGGGGGACCCTGGACCCCACCAACGTCATCGACTGCCCTGACCTGGCGGTCATCACCGCCCTGGGGCTGGACCACACCCGGCAGCTGGGGAACACCCTTCCGGAGATCGCCGCGGCCAAGGCGGGTATTATCAAGCCGGGGGGACGGGTGATCTACTACGGCGGAGAGCCGGAGGCCAACGAGGTCATTTATCGGGTCTGCCGGGAGCAGGGGGCGCACCTGACCGTTCCGGACTGGACCAGACTGGAGGTGCTGGCCTGGGAGCCGGACTGCACCCGGATGAACTACGACGGGCTGGATGAGCTCCGCCTTCCTCTGCTGGCGGCCTATCAGCCCCGGAACGCCGCCCTGGCCGTCACCGGGGCACGCCTGCTCCGAAACCGGGGGTGGGACATCCCGGAGAGCGCCATCCGGCAAGGGCTGGAGACGGTGCGCTGGCCGGGGCGGTTTGAGCTGCTCCGGCGGGAGCCGCCCTTTCTCCTGGACGGCTCCCACAATCCCCAGGGCATCCGGGCCACGGCGGAGAGCCTGCGTCTCCGGTATCCGGGGCGGCGGTTCGTCTTTCTCATGGGCGTTATGGCGGACAAGAACGCTGCTGACATGATCGCGCCCCTGGCGCCCCTGGCGGCGGAATTTGTCACGGTGACGCCCCCCTCCCCCCGTTCCCGTCCGGGGGAGGCGCTGGGGGAGGAGATCCGCCGCCTCACCGGGCGGCCCGCCCGTAGGTGGGGTGGCGGGGGGAGGGGGGGGGGG
>JAJBTD010000231.1 GCA_020861055.1 Clostridiales bacterium
CTCCCGTGGTGACGGAGGCCCCCGCCCCCTGCCAGGAGGTGGTGCCCCTGGCCACCGCCCCGGATTTTGACCTATTCAAGCTGGTGCCCGCCCCCACCAATACCCCGGTGGACGCAGGCCCCTATATCACCATGGGCATGTGCTACGCCACCCACCCGGACACCGGCCTCTCCGATATTACCATCCATCGGATGTGTATTCAGGGGAAGGACGAGCTCTCCATCTTCCTCCAGCCTGGCTCCCGGCACATCGGGGCCATGGCGGAGCGGGCCACCGAGTTAAACCAGCCTCTGCCCATCTCCGTCTCCATCGGCGTGGACCCGGCCATCTCGGTCACCAGCTGCTTTGAGCCGCCCACAACTCCTCTGGGCTTTGACGAGCTCTCCATCGCCGGCGCTCTGCGGCAGCGGCCGGTGGAGCTGACGAAGTGCGTCTCCGTCCCGGAGCGCGCCATCGCCAACGCGGAGTATGTCATCGAGGGCGAGATTCTCCCCGGCAGCAACCATGTGGTGGAGGACCAGAACACCCACACCGGCTACGCCATGCCGGAGTTCCCTGGCTACAACGGCCCCGCCAGCCACGAGTGCTGGCTGCTCAAGGTGAAGGCCGTCACCCACCGGAAGGACCCCATCATGCAGACCTGCATCGGCCCCAGCGAGGAGCACGTGAACATGGCGGGCATCCCCACCGAGGCCTCCATTCTGGGCATGATCGACAAGGCCCTCCCCGGCAAGGTGCTCAACTGCTACTCCCACCGGGCAGGCGGCGGCAAATACATGGTCATCCTCCAGTGCAAAAAGACCGTCCATACCGATGAGGGCAAGCAGCGGCAGGCGGCGCTGCTGGCGTTCTCCGCTTTCCCGGAGCTGAAGCACGTCATTCTGGTGGACGAGGACGTGGACATCTTCGACACAAACGACGTGCTCTGGGCCATGAACACCCGCTTCCAGGGGGACCGGGACATCGTCACCATCCCCGGCGTCCGATGCCATCCTTTGGACCCCAGCTCCAGCCCGGCCTATGCCCCCTCCATCCTGGATGTGGGCATCAGCACCAAGACCATCTTCGACTGCACCGTGCCCTTCCCCCTGAAGGACCACTTTAAGCGCGCTCCCTTCCTGGACGTGGCCCCGGAGAAATGGCTCCATGGCTGAGCGGCTGATCGTCGGCATGAGCGGGGCCAGCGGCGCGCCTCTGGCGGTGGAGCTGCTGAGGCAGCTCCATGCCCGCTGCCCCCAAATCGAGACTCATCTGGTAGTCTCCCGTGGGGCGGAGCTGACCCTGGAGCAGGAGACGGGGCTGCACCTGGACGACCTGCGCCCTCTGGTACACACCCTCCACGACAACGGGGAGATCGGGGCCTGTATTGCCAGCGGCTCCTTCCGCACGCTGGGGATGATCGTGGTGCCCTGCTCCATGAAGACGGCGGCGGGCATCTGCTCCGGCTACAGCGACAACCTCCTCCTCCGGGCGGCGGACGTGTGCATGAAGGAGCGGCGCAAGCTGGTGCTGGTGGCGAGGGAGTCCCCCCTGAGCACCATCCACCTGCGCAATCTCTGCGAGTTGAGCCGGATGGGCGCGGTCATCCTCCCCCCCATGCTGACCTATTACAACCACCCCGCCAGTCTGGCTGACTGCACCCGCCACACCGTCAGCCGCATCCTCGCCCAGTTCGGGCTGGACGAGGACAGCTATGAGTGGGGCGGGATGGATCAGTTGTAATGTCTCCTCCCGATATAGCCGGCGCTCCGGCGCTGTCTGCGCGCCATCCGTCACGTTTTCTGAAAACTGTATAAACTTCCCCCTTCCCCGCTTGCGTTCCGATAAAAAACCGGATACAATAGTATTGTACAGATCCGCCCCCGGAAGCCGGACGCTCTGCCGGATTCGATCAGGGGCAATTGTCTTTTTTTCGGGAAAGGAGGGAGCGTTATGTCTTATATCCTCTGTCTGAGCAGCTCCCGCTGGCTGAAACAGCCCACCCGTACCCAGCGGCTGCTGACGCACCTCAGCCCCAACCACCAGATCCTCTATTTCCAGCCTGCCCCGGCAAAATTCACCCGGGACCCCCGGCGGAACGACTATAAAAAGAAGGGCTGGCGCCCCCAGCCCAATATTACCGTTTATACCCTTCCTCCCATCTACCATCTGGTGGATTACGACCATCCGCGCCTGCTCCGCTCCAACGTGAAGCGTTTGAGCAAATATATCTCTGAAAAAGCCGCTAAGGCGCATGTGCAGGAGCCGCTGCTCTGGGTCTGTTCCCCCCTGTATGCCACACTGCTGGACAGTCTGGATTACCGGGGCGTCGTTTACGACTGTTATCAGGACTGGCCTCAGTTCGACATCCGATGGGAGAGCATCCTGGCCAACCGGGCGGACGTGCTTTTTGCGGCCTCTCCGGGACTGGTGGAGCATTTGGCCCCCTGTAACACCAATATCGCTCTGCTGCCCAACGGCTGCGACGTAAAGCTGTTCTCCAAGGCGGATGATCTGACCCTGCAGGTCCCCTCTCCCCTGTTAAAAATCCGGGGGCCTCTCTTCGGTTTCCTGGGGGATGTGAGCAGTCGTCTGGACCTCCGCCCCGCCTATCGGGCCGCCCGACAGCATCCCGCCTGGAGCTTTGTCTTTGCCGGGCGGTGCAGCCGGGTCAATCCGCTCTGCGAGAAGATGTCCGCTCTGCCTAACGTCCACTTTCTGGGGAAAGTCGATCCGGTGGAGCTGCCCGCCTACGGCGCTCAGTTCGACGTGCTCATCGACCTGCTGGAGACGGACGACCCGGACGAGGATGTGGTGCCCAGCCGGATCTATGAGTATCTGGTCATTGGCAAGCCTATTGCCGCCATGTATCCCCTGCGGTTCATCCCGGTGTTCTCCGACGTGATTTATGCCGGACGGGATTCCAAGGAGTTTGTAGACGCCTGCTACCAGGCCCTGATGGAAAACAGCGCTTGGGCTCCCGCCACCCGAAAGCGCTACGGCCAGCAGGCGGACTGGTCCGCCCGTGCAGGGGACGCGGAGCGGATCCTGGAGAGCAACAGTCTGCTGTAATGCCCTTGCTTTTGTCCCCGTCCGCAGAAAAGCCAATTCCCCTCTCAAAAATACCGGTTCCGTTGTACAAGCATTACAAAAAACTTTTTCCCGCCCTTTTCCCCTTGAAACTCCCTATAATATAGGTTAAAATACACTTGAATTAGGGATAGGGGGGATCCGCAATGGCGCAGCGGTTCATTTCGCAGCTCGTTTTCGACACTATGGACGCCATTGTAGGTCCTTCCCTCCGAAGGGCAGGACCTGTTATGCAGGCAGATAGATACTATCTGCTTGCTTTTTTGTCCTCTGCTTCTGATCAACCGCACATTGGGAGGTATCTGACATGAACAAAAAAGTCGCCGTCATTATGGGCTCGGACAGCGATCTGCCCGTCATGCAGGAGGCCGTGGACAAGCTCCGCTTCTTCGACATCCCGGTGGAGGTCCGGGTCATCTCCGCCCACCGTACGCCCCGTGCCGCGGAGGAGTTTGCCTCCCATGCGGCGGAGAACGGCTTCGGCGTCATCATCGCCGGAGCGGGAAAGGCCGCCCATCTGGGGGGTGTTCTGGCCGCCTACACCACTCTGCCGGTGATTGGCGTTCCCATCAAGACCAGCATGATGGGCGGACTGGACAGTCTGCTCTCCATGGTCCAGATGCCCAGCGGCATCCCTGTGGCCACCGTAGGCGTCAACGCCGGGGCCAACGCCGGTATCCTGGCCGCCCAGCTTCTGGCCGTGGGAGACGAGGCCCTCACCGCCAAGCTCACCGCCTTCAAGGAGGAGATGGCCGCCTCGGTAGCCGCCAAGGATGAGAAGGTCCGCGCCCAATTCCAGGATTGACCGCACGTTCTATTTTCCCATTGATTTTGTCCAAATTTCGTCACAGGAAAGGAAGTCATTGCCATGGAAAAGCTCCAGCAGCTCTATGAGGGCAAGGCCAAGAAGGTCTTTGCCACCGACGACCCCAATGTTGTCATCGTCTCCTACAAGGACGACGCCACCGCCTTTAACGGTCTGAAAAAGGGGACTATCGCAGGCAAGGGCGTCATCAACAACCGGATGAGCAACCACATGATGCGCCGTCTGGAGGCCGCAGGCGTCCCCACCCACTACATCGAGGAGCTGTCCGACCGGGAGACCGCTGTCAAAAAGGTTCAGATCGTCCCTCTGGAGGTCATTATCCGCAATATTTCCGCCGGTTCCTTCGCCAAGCGCTTCGGCGTGGAGGAGGGGATTGTCTTTGACGAGCCCACCATCGAGTTCTCCTACAAGAACGACGAGCTGGGCGACCCCCTGATGAACGCCTATCACGCCGTGGCCCTCAAGGCCGCCACCTGGGAGGAGATCGACCTCATTAAGAAGTACGCCTTCCAGGTCAACGACCTGCTCAAGAGCTTCCTCAAGAGCGTAGGCATCGACCTGGTGGACTTCAAGCTGGAGTTCGGCAAGCTGCCGGACGGCACCATCGTCCTGGCCGACGAGATCAGCCCGGACACCTGCCGTCTGTGGGACGAGACCACCCACGAGAAGCTGGACAAGGATCGCTTCCGCCGGGATATGGGCGGCGCAGAGGAGGCCTATCAGGAGGTCATGCGCCGTCTGATGGGCGACCAGGACTGATGACAGAGAACCACTATTCCATTGACGGGGATAAGCTGCGGGAGGAGTGCGGCGTCTTTGGTCTGATTGCCGGGCCGGACAGTCACCGGGAGCCTGCCTTTGACACCTATAACGCCCTCTACGCTCTCCAGCACCGGGGGCAGGACTCCTGCGGCATCGCCGTCGCCCAGCGGGGGCAGCTCCGGGTCCACAAGGGCAAGGGGCTGGTGCCCGACGTGTTCACCATGCAGGACCTGGAGGCCTTCCGGGGAGCCAACGTGGCCATCGGCCATGTGCGCCACGCCACCAACGCCGCCTCGGTCAATCCCGCCAACATCCAGCCTCTGCTGGTGCGCCACGCCTCCGGCTCCATGGCCCTGTGCTACAATGGCACTCTGGCCAACGGACGCTCTCTCCGGGCGGAATCGGAGAACCGGGGCGGTATCTTCCAGGGCACCAACGACGCCGAGGTCATCGCCTATCTCATCGTCCGGGAGCATCTGCGCACCCACACCCTGGAGGACGCGGTCATCAACGCCATGGAGTATATGATCGGGGCCTATTCCATGGTGCTGCTCCAGTCGGACAAGCTCATCGCCGCCAGGGACCCCAACGGCTTCCGGCCCCTGTGCATTGGGCGCATTGGCGACGCGTACATTTTCGCCTCCGAGTCCTGCGCCATCGAGGCGCTGGGAGGCGTCTTTCTCCGGGACGTAGAACCGGGAGAGGTGGTGGTGGCCCAGGATGGGGAGCTGAAGAGCTTCCATTGCCGTATCCGGGCCGCCCGGCGCTCTCTGTGTCTGTTTGAGCTGATCTACTTTGCCCGGCAGGACTCGGTCATCGACGGCTGCGCCGTGGGGGCCGTCCGGGAGGCCGCAGGCCGGGAGCTGGCCCGGCAGAACACCGTTCAGGGCGATCTGGTCATCGGCGTCCCCGACTCCGGCATCGCCGCCGCCATGGGCTTTGCCAGCGAGTCCGGCATTCCCTACGACATCGGCCTGATGAAAAACCGGTACATCGCCCGCACCTTTATCCAGAGCCAGAAATGGGAACAGGAAAAGAGTCTGCGTATCAAGCTCAACGCCGTCAGCGCCACCGTCCGGGGCAAGCGGGTGATTTTGGTGGACGACTCCATCATCCGGGGCCGGACCTGTGCCCGGATCGTCAAGCTTCTCCGGGACGCCGGGGCGAGGGAGGTCCATATGCGAGTCTCCTCTCCCCCCTTCCGGTATCAGTGTCACTTCGGCACCGTCACTCCTCCGGCGGAGGATATGGTGGCCAGCGGCCGCACCCCGGAGGAGGTCTGCCGTATCATCGGGGCGGACTCTCTTCAATACCTCTCTCTGGAGAGCCTGAAGCGGCTGGCCGGAGTGGAGGGCCTGGGCTTTTGCGACGCCTGTTTTACCGGGGACTATGTGCTCCCCGTCCGGGAGGCTGACCCCCGTCAGCTCTCCATTTTTCCAACCTTAGAATGACAGGAGGAACCCGAAAGATGAATCCCAACAGCAACAGCAGCCAATCCGCCTCCTATGCTGCCGCAGGGGTGGACGTCACCGCCGGTTATGAGGCGGTCAGCCGTATCAAGCCTCTGGTGGCCTCTACGGCAGTCCCCGGCGTCCTGGGAGGCATCGGGGATTTCGGCGGTATGTTCGAGCCTCAGATGCAGGGCATGAGCCGCCCAGTGCTGGTCTCCGGCACCGACGGCGTGGGCACCAAGCTCAAGCTGGCCTTCCTGATGGACAAGCACGACACCGTTGGCATCGACTGCGTGGCCATGTGCGTCAACGACATCGTCTGCTCCGGCGCTCTGCCCATGTTCTTCCTGGACTATATCGCCTGCGGCAAGAACCAGCCGGCGAGGATCGAGGCCATCGTCTCTGGCATTGCTGACGGCTGCCGCCGGGCGGGCTGCGCCCTCATCGGCGGGGAGACCGCCGAAATGCCCGGCTTCTACCCGGAGGACGAGTACGATCTGGCGGGCTTCTCCGTGGGCCTGGTGGACTACGACAGGCGCATCACCAGCGACCGGATGGAGGAGGGCGACATTCTCCTGGGCCTCGGCTCCTCCGGCGTCCACTCCAACGGCTATTCCCTGGTGCGCAAGGTGCTGGACATCAACAACACCTACGACCGGTACTACGGCGAGTTGGGCTGCACTCTGGGAGAGGAGTTGCTCAAGCCCACCCGCATTTATGTGGAGGCTATCCGCTGCCTGATGGAGTGCGGCATCGACATCCACGGGGTGAGCCACATCACCGGCGGCGGCCTGTATGAAAACGTCCCCCGGATGATGCCCCAGGGTCTCACCGCCCGCATCAACGTCAATTCCATCCCCCAGATGCCCATCTTCTCCATCATCCAGCAGGCCGGGAACATTCCCGCCCACGATATGTACAACACCTTTAACATGGGCGTGGGCATGGTGCTGGCCGTCCCCAGAGATCACGCGGGAGAGGCCATGAACCTGCTGGTCCAGAACGGGGAGCGGGTCTCGGTCATCGGCCACGTCTGCAAGGGCGAGAGCGGCGTAGAGGTGCTGCTGTGAAGCGGATCGCCGTCCTGGTTTCCGGCGGGGGCACCAACCTCCAGGCCCTCATCGACGCCCAAAGCCGGGGTGAACTGGGGCCGGGAGAGATCGCCGCAGTCATCTCCTCCTCCCCGGAGGCCTACGCCCTCCGCCGGGCGGAGCAGGCGGGGATCCCCGGCTATGTGGTCAGCCGGAAGGACTTCCCCTCCAACCAAGCCATGACCGCCAGCCTCACCCGGCTGCTGGGGGAGCTGGAGATCAATCTGGTGGTGCTGGCAGGCTTCCTCTATGTGCTCACGGAGGAGCTGATCGAGGCCTATCCCAACGCCATCATCAACGTCCATCCCGCCCTCATCCCCTCTTTCTGCGGCGAGGGGGCCTACGGCCTCCACGTCCATGAAATGGCCCTGGCCTACGGGGTGAAGGTCTCCGGCGCCACCGTTCACTTTGTCAACGAGCAGTGCGACGGCGGCCCCATCATCCTCCAGCGGGCAGTCCCCGTGGAGGAGGGGGACACCCCCCAGACCCTCCAGCGCCGTATTATGGAACAGGCGGAGTGGAAGCTGCTGCCCCAGGCGGTGCGCCTGTTCTGCCAGGGACGGCTCCGGGTAGAGGGGCGGATCGTCCACATTTTACCCGACGATTGATTTCATTCTGATACAGTGAGGTGTGCCATGAAACCCCTTGATCTCATGCAGGAGCTGCGGCGCAATCCCTATCCCGGACGGGGCATCGTCCTGGGACGGAGCGCAGACGGCAGCAAAGCCGTTATCGCCTATTTCATTATGGGCCGCAGCGAGAACAGCCGGAACCGTATTTTCTCCGTCACCGAGGACGGCATCCGCACCGAGGCCTACGACCCCTCCAAGATGGTAGACCCCTCCCTTATCATCTACCACCCCGTGCGCAAGGTGGGCGATTTGACCATCGTCACCAACGGGGATCAGACGGACACCATTATGGAGGCGCTCAACCAGGGCCACTGCTACCGTCATGCCCTGCAGACCCGCACCTTCGAGCCGGACGGCCCCAACTATACTCCCCGTATCTCCGGGGTGGTAAAGCCGGACGGGGGCTACAATCTCTCCATCCTCAAGAGCTTCAACGGCGACCCGGCCTTCTGCAACCGGTACTTCTTCGAGTATGACGGGGTCCCCGCCGGGTACGGCCACTTTATCCACACCTATCAGGGGGACGGCAGCCCCCTCCCCTCCTTTGAGGGGGAGCCGGAGCTGGTGGGCATCCCGGCAAGTTCCGCCGCCGAGCTGGCGGACCTGATCTGGGACAGTCTGAACGGGGAGAATAAGGTCTCCCTCTTTGTCCGCACCATCGACCTGGCGACCCAGGAGACCGACGACGTGATCATCAACAAGCATACCCGGTGAGGAGGCACTGTCATGAAGGAACTGGAACTGAAATACGGCCTGAATCCCAATCAGAAGCCCTCGAAAATCTACATGGCGGACGGCAGCGAGCTGCCGATCACGGTGCTCAACGGCCGTCCGGGGTACATCAACTTTATGGACGCCTTCAACTCCTGGCAGCTGGTCAGCGAGCTGAAAGCCTCCACCGGTCTGCCCGCCGCCGCCTCCTTTAAGCACGTCTCCCCCGCCGGGGCTGCCGTGGCAAAGCCGCTGACCGACATCGACCGTCACATCTATTTTGTGGATAAGGATGCAGAGGTCTCCCCCATCGCCTCCGCCTATATCCGGGCGCGGGGGGCGGACCGGCTCTGCTCCTACGGCGACTGGGCGGCCCTGTCCGACGTCTGCGACACCGCCACCGCTGCCTATCTCAAGGCCGAGGTCTCCGACGGCATCATCGCCCCCGGCTACACCGACGAGGCCCTGGCGATTCTGAAAACCAAGAAAAAGGGCAATTACAACGTCATTCAGGTGGACCCCAGCTACGTCCCCAAGGCCCAGGAGCGGCGGGAGATCTTCGGCGTGGTCTTTGAGCAGGGGCACAGCTTTCTGACCATCGATGAAGAAATGCTCTCCAACATCGTCACCGAGAACAAAAGTCTCCCTGACAGCGCGAAAACCGACCTGATTCTCTCCCTCATCACCCTGAAATACACACAGTCCAACTCCGTCTGCTACGTCAAGGACGGCCAGACCATCGGCGTGGGGGCCGGCCAGCAGAGCCGCATCCACTGCACCCGTCTGGCCGGGGACAAGGCTAACAACTGGTGGATGCGCCAGCATCCCAAGGTGCTGGCCTTGCAATTTGTGGACGGCATCCGCCGCCCTGACCGGGACAACGCCATCGATGTCTACACCTCCAATGAATACGAGGACATCCTGGCCGACGGCGTATGGCAGGAGAGCTTTCAGGTCAAGCCGGAACCGCTCACCGAGGCGGAGAAAAAGGCCTGGGTGGCCCAGCTCTCCGGGGTGGCCTGCGGCAGCGACGCCTTTTTCCCCTTCGGAGACAACGTGGAGCGGGCCTTCAAGTCCGGCGTGGAGTACATCGCCGAGCCGGGCGGCTCCATCCGGGACGACAACGTGATCGAGGCCTGCAACCGTCACGGGATCACCATGTGCTTTACCGGGATGCGGCTGTTCCATCACTGAGCTGTAGGAGGTGCCTCCATGTACAATGTGCTAAGTTTGCTGCTGGGGCTGGTTGCCCTGGGACTACCTCTTTATACCGTGCTCCGCCCCAGCTCTGACCGTAGGGCGCTCCGGGCGGCGGTTGGCAGCGGCTCCGCCGGATTGCTGGCGCTGCTGTGTCAGCTGCTGGAGGTGGGACGGCGCATTGCTGTGCAGGACTATGCCGGGCTGGAGGACATCTGGGGGGCGATGCTGCTGGCCGGGGTCGTGCTGGTATTGCTGACGGTTCTGCTGAACGGGGTGCTGCTGCACAGCCGTCGGCATCCCGCCGACGGGAAAATGCCTGAGGAGGTTTCCCCATGAATCAACCGTTCACCACAGAGGAGAAGCGGCGTTTCCGCCTGACAAAGCACCTGAAAGATCATCTTTTTGAGTACGTTCTCGATGTGATTGGCCCAATGGTGTTTGCCGCCGTCCTGTTGTATCTGTGCGAGGCGGAGCGCATTGTCTATGGCCTTTTGCTCGCTCTGGCATGGGGCGTGGGCCGGGTCGTCTATCATCTGTATCACTATAAGAAGGAATACATCGACATTGATGTGAAGTGACCGGGAAGTCATCCGATTGTAAAACCCTCAGAGAAGGAGCGATATCACATGAAAGTATTAGTGGTCGGCGGCGGCGGCCGGGAGCACGCCATCTGCTGGAAGCTGGCTCAGTCACCCAAGGTGACAGAGCTGTACTGCGCCCCCGGAAACGGCGGCATCGCACAGGTAGCCACCTGCGTCCCCATCGGGGCGACGGATATCGAGGGTATGGTCCGCTGGGCCAAGGAGAACGCCATGGACTTCGTGGTGGTGGCCCCGGACGACCCCCTGGCCCTGGGCATGGTGGACGCTCTGGAGGCGGCGGGCATCCGGGCCTTTGGCCCTAAGGCCAACGCCGCCATTATCGAGGCGTCCAAGGCATTCTCCAAGGAGTTGATGGCGAAGTACCACATCCCCACTGCCAAATATCAGACCTTTACCGACGAGAGCGAGGCCCTGGCCTACATCGACCGGGAGGGCGCTCCCATCGTGGTCAAGGCGGACGGCCTGGCCCTGGGCAAAGGGGTCACGGTGGCCGCCACCGTAGACGAGGCCAAGCAGGCCGTCCGGGACATGATGGAGGGAGGCAAGTTCGGCGCCTCCGGCTCCACTGTGGTCATCGAGGAGTGCATGACCGGGCCGGAGGTCACGGTGCTGGCCTTCGCCGACGGGGAGACCGTCGTCCCCATGCTGTCCTCTCAGGACCACAAGCGGGCCTATGACGGCAATCTCGGCCCCAATACCGGCGGCATGGGCGCTTTCTGCCCCTCTCCCAACTACACCCCGGAGATTGCCCGCCAGTGCGAGGAGACGATCTTCCGTCCCACTCTGGCGGCTATGAAAGCGGAGGGCCGTCCCTTCAAGGGAGTCATCTACTTTGGCCTGATGCTCACCCCGGACGGCCCCAAGGTGGTGGAGTACAACGCCCGGTTCGGCGACCCGGAGACGCAGCCCCTTCTGTCCATGCTGGATACCGACCTGATGGACATCTTTGAGGCCTGCGTAGACGGCACTCTGGACCGGATGGACATCCGCTGGAAGTCCGGGGCCGCCTGCTGCCTGGTGCTGGCCTCCGGCGGCTATCCCCTGAGCTATCAGAAGGGCTACCCCATCTCCGGTCTGGAGCAGGTGCCGGAGTGGGCCACCGTTTTCCACGCCGGAACCAAGCTGTCCGACGGGGTCTATACCACCAACGGAGGCCGGGTGCTGGGTGTCACCGCCACCGGCGAAAACTTGAAGCAGGCAGTCGCACGGGCCTATGAGGCGGCCTCTCCCATCCAGTGGACGGATATGCACTTCCGCACCGACATCGGTAAGGTGTGGGTGGACTGACCGCTCCCCTGGTTCCCTCTCTCTGAATCATACCAAGCAACAGCCCCCATCGCAGTGTGATTTCTGCGATGGGGGCTGATTTGCGTGGTTCTGTAGCGGATGGACTGCGCTATGCGGGAGCGGGCAACGCTCACTTCACCGCAGCGAATGCCTGTTCCAGATCCGCGATAATGTCGTCGATGTGCTCGGTGCCAATGGAGAGCCGGATGGTGTTGCGGCGAATCCCCTGATCCGCCAGCTCCTCGTCGGAGAGCTGAGCGTGGGTGGTGGTAGCGGGGTGAATGACCAGGCTCTTCACGTCGGCCACGTTGGCCAGCAGAGAGAAGATTTTCAGATGGTCGATAAACTGGAAGGCCTCTGCCTGGCCTCCCTTGATTTCAAAGGTGAAGATGGACGCCCCGCCGTTGGGGAAGTACTTCTCATACAGCTCGTGATCCGGGTGATCCGGCAGCGAGGGGTGATTGACCCGCTCCACCTGGGGATGGTTCACCAGGTACTCCACCACCTTTTTCGTGTTTTCCGCATGGCGCTCCAGCCGGAGAGACAGGGTTTCGGTGCCCTGGAGCAGCAGGAAAGCGGCGAAGGGGGAGATAGATGCGCCGGTGTCCCGGAGCAGAATGGCCCGGATATAGGTGACAAAGGCGGCGGAACCGGCGATATCAGTGAACCGTACCCCGTGATAGCTGAGGTTCGGCTCGGAGAGCCAGGGATACCGGCCGCTTCCCGCCCAGTCAAAGGTGCCCCCGTCCACGATGACGCCGCCCAGGGTGGTGCCGTGGCCGCCGATAAACTTGGTGGCGGAGTGCACTACGATGTCCGCTCCGTGCTCGATGGGGCGAATGAGGTAGGGGGTGCCGAAGGTGTTGTCGATGACCAGAGGCAGGCCGTGCCGGTGCGCGATCTCGGCAACGGCGTCGATGTCCGGGATGTCAGAGTTGGGGTTGCCAAGGGTCTCGATGTAGACCGCCTTGGTATTCTCCTGAATGGCGTTCTCCACCTCGTCCAGATTGTGGACGTCTACAAAGGTGGTGCTGATGCCGTACATGGGGAGGGTGTGCCCCAGCAGGTTGGAGGTACCGCCGTAGATGGTCTTCTGGGCGACGATATGCTCCCCCTCTTTGGCCAGGGCCTGGATGGTATAGGTGATGGCGGCGGCGCCGGAGGCCACGGCCAGAGCAGCCGTACCGCCCTCCAGGGCGGCGATGCGCTCCTCAAAAGCAGTCTGAGTGGAGTTGTTCAGGCGCCCATAGATGTTGCCCTCCGCTGTCAGGCTGAACCGGTCTGCGGCGTTCTGACTGTTGGGAAAGACATAGGAGGTGGTGGCGTAGATAGGGACTGCCCTGGCGTCGGAGGCAGGATCAGGCTGCTCCTGGCCTGCGTGGAGCTGGAGCGTCTCGAACTTGTATTTTTGGCTGCTCATGGGAACGACCTCTTTTCCAAATACCGGTTGTAATGACTATACCAGCATTTACCTACTTTGTCAATGTGTAAAGCTGCTTCAGAGGGATTGACTTCTATCCCGGTATCGTATTAGCACGATAAAATGCTATATTTTTTGTATTTTGATTGACTTTCGCAACTTTCTATGTATAATAGTATGGACAGACACAGAAAGGAGCGTCTACGCCATGAACGAGCTGGAGGGACTGAACTGGAAGCAGCTGCTGCCGCGCCTGGCGGGAATGACGGCAGGCTGTCTGGTCTACGCCATAGGCGTGGCGCTGTTTCTCGACCCGCTGACCATTGCCCCCGGAGGGCTCTCCGGCATCTCCATTGTGCTGGCTACCCTGCTTCCCCTGGAGACAGGGACGATTTTGCTTCTTTTGAACATTCCCCTGCTGATTTTGGGTCTGCGCGTCTTTGGCCGGGGATTTTTGCTCAATACGGTGTATGCCACTGTGCTGTCCTCTCTCATGATCAACGGCGTGACCCAGCTGGCCCAGGGCTATCCCCTGATCACCGAGAGCGCGCTGCTGGCAGCGATTGCGGGTTGCGCCTGCGTCGGCTGCGGCATGGGGATTGTCTACCGCTGCGGCGGCACCACCGGCGGGACAGACATTGTCGTAAAAATTCTGCGGACAAAATACCCTCACATCAAGACCGGCACGATCTCGATCGCTCTGGATGTAGCTGTCATCTGCACAGTGACGATCATCACCCGGAACCTGGAGAAAGCGCTCATCGCCGCCATCGGCGTGGTGATTTCCGGCTCCGTTATGAACAAGGTGCTCTATCAGGCGGACGAGGCGATTTTGCTCATGGTGGTCAGTCAGCATAGCCGCCAGGTAGCCCAGCGCATTCTGTCCGAGGCAGATCTGGGGGTGACCATCCTCCCCGCCACGGGCGCCTATACCGGAAATCCTCAGGAGGTGCTCATGTGCGTGGCCCACAAGCGGGTCTACGCCAGGGTGCGGCGCATTATCCGGGAGGAGGACAGCGCTGCCTTCACCATTATCACCAGCGCCAGCGCCGTCTATGGCGAGGGGTTCAAGGATCCCTTTGCCCTGGAGCTGTGAGGCGATTGGCTCTGTTCATCGCCCCATCCGCAAAAAACGAAGGTCAGACGTCCAAGCAGGACAGCCTGACCTTCATTTTTCTCTGATACGGCCCCTCACTCCCGGCGCAGAGCGTCGATGGGGTTGAGGTTGGCCGCCTTGACGGCAGGCATCAGTCCGAAGAGGATGCCGATGAACATAGAGAACACCACCGCCAGCACGATGGAGGGAACGCTCACCGCCGTGGGCGAACCGCTGAGCTGGCTGACCACCTGAGCCATACCGATGCCCACCAGGACGCCGATGACGCCGCCCAGACTGGTGAGTAC
>JAJBTD010000121.1 GCA_020861055.1 Clostridiales bacterium
CCACCATCACGATGTCACAGGGGCGGAACAGAACGCCGTTCTGGGGGATGCCGTCATACTCCTCATATTCCACGTCGCTGTCCTCATCGTCCTCGTCGGACAGGGGCTGGTCTTCCTGACGCTCCTCCTGCAACAGCTTGTCGAGCTGGCGCAGGGTCTCGTCCATCATGGCGTCGTTGGCGTCTGTGCGGGTGGTCTGGTCGGCCTTGAACCCGAAATTGATATTGATGTCGATGCCGCCGGAGACGATCACGTTAATATCCTGCATAGAAAATTCCTCCTTCAAAGTTCGTGAGAAACAAAAAATGCGGCCACCCAGGTGCCAAAATGCACCCAAATGACCGCAGTATGTTTTCTCTGTATTCTGTTTTCATGGTGTTGTGGTTACTCCAGGAGCATTGCCGGAAATTCCTTTCCGTCGCCGCAGAGAGTGGCTTCGTTATCGGACGCATAGCAAAACGTCCGGTAGATGTCATCACCGGTCAGGGACAGCAGGTCGCAGTCCTCGTTCTCCCGGCAAACCACCGCAGCGCCCAGCAGGAACACCCTGCCGTCCAGCTTGAGAACTTGGTCGGCACGGTAGTAGATGGTCAAGTCGGAACCGGCGAAGTCCTCGATGCAGTCGAACCGCTCATAGAAGTCGGGCATCAGCTCACAGGCTTCCGCACAGGTCAGCACCTTCGGCTCCCTGCCGGGACGGAGAACCATAACGATTTTCTTATCGTCGCCCTCCGGCTCGCTTTCCTCCGGGTAGCGGTGGAGCAGCTCGCAGACCATCTGCGCCGTCCGCATCCGCATAATCAGGTTGAGCAGGTCTTCCGGCATTTCATGATAGCGTTCGCCGGAGGTCTTGGGCATTGCTCCGTTTTTCATTTTGTAATCCATAGTGTGGTCTCCTTTCACGGTTGAGTGTTTTTGTGGCTCTTTACCGGGCCTGGTCTCGCTGTCGCCGCCGCTGCCACTGTTCAAGTAGCGTGATGATGGTCTTTTCCATCTGCTGGGGCGTGTAGGACTTGGGGAAATACTTCCGCAGGTCGTTGGCCTTGAACGTCACCCGGTCAATGTCATCTTTTTTGACCTCGTTCATGATCTCGCACATGGAATCCAACGTTGCCGTCCCTTCCTGGCTCTGCTTTTTCAGCCGCTGTGCCTGGGAGAGAGAAGGGGTAGCCTGGGCGTAGTCCATAGCGTCCAGAAGCAATGCCTGTTCTTCTCTGGAGAGGTAGGAAATTTCCACAGCCGGGTTAAAGGCGATTTTCTTCTCGTCCACCATATTCATCAGTTCCGGCATGAGGTTGGTTAATCGGACATATCGACGTACTGTATCGCCGCTTATTCCTGCGTCCTTGGCAACCAGGTCGTCACTTCTGAACTTCGCCGCAACTTGCGGCGAAGTTAAATCTGTCCTGGCTCCCTGATGCTTGATGGCGTCCAGCTTCATCTTGTACGCCCATGCCCGTTCGCTGGGAAGGATGGTCTCTCGCTGGAGATTGGCATCCACCATTGCGATGATTGCTTCATCGTCATCCATCTCCCGGACAATGACCGGCAGAGTTTTCAGTCCCACCAGCTCCGCTGCATGACAGCGCCGGTGGCCGGAGATAATTTCATATCCACCGTCCGGGTCAGGCCGGGCCAGCAGAGGGGAAATGACCCCGAACTGGGAAATGCTCTCCACAGTGCGGGTCATGGCTTCATCGTCCACCACCCGGAAAGGGTGTCCCTCAAAGGGGTGCAATTCCGAAATGGGTATCTGCTGAACCTGTTCCTGTGCGGGTGTGTCTTTGCTTTCGACATCATTCGACAAAATTCGTCACCTCCTTTGCCAGCAGCTCGACAGGCATTACACCTCGAAGTAGCCACTGCATCGTGTCCAGCTTGAGTAATACCTCGTTCCGTTGATCGTAACGTAGGCCCGGACACGGAAATAGTAAACGCCCGACGTGCTAAGCGTCACGGTCTTGGATGTGACGGATGAGCCAACCGTGTAGGAGCGCATCACGGAACTGAAGCTGCTATACTTGGACATTTGCAGCTGGTAGCCGCTTGCTCCGCTGACAGCCTTCCATTTCAGCGTCATCGTCTTGTTCGAGGATACCAACCCAGGGAACAGATAGCCGGGTGCCGAAACATAATGGGTTCCGCCTGTATCTGCGGCACTGGAAGCAGCATAGGCGGGGGTGACGTTCACAGCGATACCGCCAACACACATACACAGTGCCAGCAGGATTGCAGCAAGCCGCCGGGAAACAGATTTCTTCATGGTCATTTTGAGTTCCTCCTTCGATGTTTTGATCGTTTTGATTTTGCAGTGAGTGACCCGATGGGCCTCTAATCAGCACATGGGAACCACCCCCCTTAACCGCCATAGAGCAGCTCTTTGACCAGTGCCTGCTTGTCCCGCCCAATTTCCGTGCGCCGGTCTGTTCCACGCACCTGCACCGGAGTACACAGCTCCAGCACCCGGCTGTAGATACGGGCGTGAGCCACATCTGCGGCGTTGCGAATCTGGCTG
>JAJBTD010000027.1 GCA_020861055.1 Clostridiales bacterium
ATTTCAATCAATTTTTTCTTCAATTTCCTACTTGACTTCATACCATTGGACTTACTCCCGCACTGGAGACGGGTCAGTCATATTGCTTGGCACACCCAGGGAAACTGCCTTGGGCAGAAAAATGGAACGGTAAGCAGCGCTGGCTATTCCCTCAGCCGTGACAGGAAATGGACTGTGCCTCGGTGAGCACCAAATCAACGCCCATGTCGTGGCTCTCCCGGGGGACCTGATCCTGGAGCAGCGTCTGGCGGCACAACCCCACGGAAAACCCGGTATATCGGGCCAAGAACCGGTCATAGAACCCGCCGCCCCGGCCCAGCCGGAACCCTGCCCGATCGTAGCACAGGGCGGGAACCAGGACCAGATCGACGGAGTCGGCTGCGAACAGAGGGCAGTCTTCTGACGGCTCCCACATCCCATAGGGATGACGGACGGCCCGTTCCAGGCCCTGCCAGACCCGAAGCTCCATCTCCCCACACGGCAGACACCGGGGGAGCAGGACGGTCTTTCCCGCTGAAGCCAGGGGAGCAAACAGCTGTTGGGTGTCCGGTTCTCGTCCCATGCCCCAGAACAGAAGCAGGACGTCGCCGTCCTCTATTTGGGGCAGGGCGGTCAGCCGCTCAAAGAGGAGCCTGTCGCTCTCCTGAAGAGCTTCTGGGGGAAAAGAGCGCTCTAAGGTACAAACCGTATCCCGAAGGCGGCGCTTTTCCTCAGTCGTTGTAGTGGACACCCATCCGCACCTGCTCGGCGGCTTCTTTGCCGCGGAGTACCTCGATCAGCTCCAGGCCGAAATCAAAGGAGGCTCCTGCGGCCTGTCCAGTGATAAAACGGCCGTCCCGCACCACGCGGCGGCCTGCCTTGACTACTGCGGAGCCCATGTCCTCTTCCATGCCAGGATAGACGACGGCATTCCGCCGGTCCAGCAGTCCCAGGTGGGCCAGAACGGTGGGGGCAGCGCAGATAGCGGAGATCCAGATTCCCTGCTCCGCGGCCCTCTGGAGCAGAGAGATGGCGGGAATACTGCCGGAGATGACGTCCACGCCGCCCAGTCCGCCGGGCAGCATGACCATTTCCATGTTCTCAAAGGAAACCTGATCCAAGGTCATGTCTGCCTGGACGGCGACCCGCTGACCAGAGACGACGGTTTTGCCCTCGACTCCAACCAAAGCGACATCGATCCCCGCCCGGCGCATCAGGTCGGCGGGACACAGGGCCTCCACCGTCTCAAATCCATCTCCCAGCAAAATGTAAACCATAGTAACAATTCTCCCCTCAAATTTTTATCTTTGATCCGGCTGCCAGCCGGGGGTGAATGAATTACAGCACCGATTTCACAGCGGTCCAGATGTCTCCGTGAATGTCCTCGATGCTCCGCAGCGCGCCGTCCTCGACGCATGGAATCCGCCGCCAGCCCAGAATATCCGCCGCTCGTCCGGCGCAGGCACGACAGCGGGCGAGATAGTCCCGATCCTGTTCATGGATGTCGGCATGGGTGTGGGTGGCCGCCTCCCGTGAGCGGAGCAGGGAGACAGAAAATCCGGTGGGCATATCCAGATAACACACCAGGTCGGGCCTGGGCAGTCCCAGCCGCTGATATTCGTACTCATAGAGCCAGCGAAAGAAATCATCCTGCTCGTCCTCCGGCAGCTTGCTCCCCTGATGGACAGCGTTGGAGGTGGTATAGCGATCAGAGATTACCAGACCGCCGGATTCGTACCACTGTCCCCAGTCCTGACGGTAGGAGGCGTATCGGTCTACCGCATAAAAGGAGGAGGCCGCATAGGCATTCACATCCCCCGGATGGGTGCCGAAGGCACCGGAGAGATAGAGGCGAATCAGGATGGAGGACTCCTCCTGATACCGTGGAAAGACCAGACTGCGGAAGGGAAGGCCCTCCGCCTCCAGCCGTCTGGTGAGCAGACGGAACTGGGTGGATTTTCCAGACCCGTCGGTCCCTTCCAGGACAATCAATTTTCCTGCCATGAGGTGAGAGGCCTCCTTTTTGCCCCGTGGACGAGACGATACATTTTAACTATATCATACAATGTCAAAATTGTCCACTCATCTTTCAGACGAAAACCATAGGGAGATCAAAAAGTCGGAAGTGCGCTCAAAAGCTGCTGTTCTGTCAGTTCACCTCGCGCCTGGCCGGGCTTTCCCTCCCCGCAGTTTCATATGAGTTTTTTTCAATTGTTCTCCCTTAGCTATTGACCTTTTTCCTGTGAATCTATATAATTACAACGTATTAAAAAAACAAATTCCTGTCAAAAACGCAAGTGAAAACGTTTCGGTTTCGGCCGCCTGGCCGCTGCCGCACGGAGGAGGTCAATATGAGCTACACCATCCCCATCGGCCCCTATCATCCTGCACTGGAGGAGCCGATTCACGCCCGTCTCACAGTAGACGGAGAGGAGATCACCGACGCCATTGTGTTCGTGGGCTACAATCACAGGTGCATTGATAAACAGGCCCAGGACCGGAATTTCATCCAGACCCTGGTGCTGGTGGAAAGGGT
>JAJBTD010000082.1 GCA_020861055.1 Clostridiales bacterium
GAGTTGGCCCAGGCGGGACCCTTGCCCTCCTTGTTGACGGTGTAGGGGGAGGTGGCAGCGGTGCCGCCCCAGATGGAGGAGCAGCCGGTGGCGTTGGAGACGAACATCCGGTCGCCAAACAGCTGGGTGATGATGCGGGCATAGGTGCTCTCGGCGCAGCCGGCGCAGGAGCCGGAGAACTCCAGCAGAGGAGTCTTGAACTGGGAGCCCTTGACGGAGTTGTCCACCAGCTCGTCCTTGACGGAGACGTTGGCGACGCAGTAGTCGAATACGGGCTGCTGATCCAGCTGGCTCTCCTGGGGAACCATGGTCAGGCTCTTGGTGGGGCAGACACCGGCGCAGACGCCGCAGCCCATGCAGTCCAGGGGAGAGACAGCCAGGGCGAACTTGTACTTGCCCTTGCCAGCGCCCACCTTGAAGTCGGCCATCTTGGTCTGGGCGGGAGCGGCGGCCTGCTCATCGGCATCCAGGGCATAGGCCCGCAGGGTGGCGTGGGGGCAGACGAAGGCGCACTGGTTGCAGGCAACGCACTTGGTCGGGTCCCACTCTACCACGTTGACGGCCACGCCACGCTTCTCGTAAGCGGAAGCGCCGGAGGCGAAGGTGCCGTCCACCATGGGCTCAAAGGCGGAGACGGGGAGGCTGTAGCCGTTCATGGCGTTGATGGGCTGCATGACCTCCTTGACCAGCTTGACGGTGTCGGGACGGCCGGTCAGCTCTGCGGCGGGGGCGTCCGGCTCCGGGTTGGCCCAGGACCCAGGGATCTCATGCTTGACAAAAGCGGTGGCACCGGCGTCGATGGCGTCCCAGTTCTTCTGGACCACGTCGCGGCCCTTCTTCAGATAGGAGTGCTCGGCGGCGTCCTTCATGTACTGGATGGCGTCCTCAGGAGGCAGCACCTTAGCCAGAGCGAAGAAGGCGGACTGGAGGACGGTATTGGTGCGCTTGCCCATGCCCACCTTCTGGGCTAGGTCGATGGCGTTGATGGTGTACAGGTTGATCTTGTGATCATACATGTACTTTTTGCTCTCGGCGGAGAGATGGTGCTCCAGCTCCTCAAAGGTCCACTGGCAGTTGACCAGGAAGGTGCCGCCGTCCTTGATGTCGTTGACGATCTTGAAGTGCTTGGTGATGTAGGAGGGGTTGTGGCAGGCCACAAAGTCGGCCTTGTTGATGTAGTAGGGGCTGCGGATGGGCTTGTCGCCGAAGCGCAGGTGGGAGACGGTGACGCCGCCGGTCTTCTTGGAGTCATACTGGAAGTAGGCCTGGACGTACTTGTCGGTGTGGTCGCCGATGATCTTGATGGAGTTCTTGTTGGCGCCCACGGTGCCGTCGCCGCCGAGACCCCAGAACTTGACCTCCATGGTGCCCTCAGCAGCGGTGTTGGGGGCGGGCTTCTCCTCCAGGGAGAGGTAGGTCACGTCGTCGGTGATGCCGATGGTGAAGTGCTCGCGAGGCTCGTCCTTGGACAGCTCCTCATACACGGCAAAGATGGAGGAGGGGGGAGTATCCTTGGAGCCCAGACCGTAGCGGCCGCCGGAGACGGTCACATCGTTGCGTCCGGCCTTGGCCAGAGCGGTGACGACGTCCAGATACAGAGGCTCGCCCAGAGCGCCCGGCTCCTTGGTGCGGTCCAGCACGGCGACCTTCTTGGCGCTCTCAGGGAGGGCGGCCAGCAGGCGCTCGGCGGAGAAGGGCCGATACAGGTGGACGTTGATCATGCCCACCTTTTCGCCGTGAGCGTTCAGGTAGTCCACGACCTCGGAGGTCACGTCGTTGACGGAGCCCATGGCGATGATGACCCGGTCAGCGTCGGCAGCGCCGTAGTAGTTAAACGGCTTGTAGTCGGTGCCGATCTTCTCGTTGATCATGTCCATGTACTTCTCCACCACGTCGGGCACTGCGTCGTAGAACTTGTTGCAGGCCTCACGGTGCTGGAAGAAGGTGTCGTCGTTCTCGTGGGAGCCGCGGACGACGCCGTGGTTGGGGTTCAGGGCGTGATCCCGGAAGGCCTGGACAGCGTCCATGTTGACCATCTCGGCCAGATCCTTGTAGTCCCAGACGGAGAGCTTCTGAATCTCGTGGGAGGTGCGGAAGCCGTCGAAGAAGTTCAGGAAGGGCACCCGGCTCTCGATCGCGGCCAGATGGGCCACAGGGGCCAGGTCCATGACCTCCTGGGGGTTGGCCTCAGAGAGCATGGCAAAACCGGTCTGACGGCAGGCCATAACGTCCTCGTGATCGCCGAAGATGTTCAGAGCATGGGTGGTCAGCGCACGGGCGGCCACATGGAGCACGCCGGGGAGCAACTCGCCTGCGATCTTGTACATATTGGGGATCATCAGCAGCAGGCCCTGAGAGGCGGTATAGGTGGTGGTCAGCGCGCCTGCGGCCAGAGAGCCGTGGACGGTGCCGGCGGCGCCGGCCTCAGACTGCATCTCGATCACCTTGACGGTGTTGCCGAAGATGTTCTTCTGACCCTGAGCTGCCCACTGATCCACATAG
>JAJBTD010000045.1 GCA_020861055.1 Clostridiales bacterium
CATTATAAACCGGGAGATGGGGCGGCGCAAGGGCGGTTTTGTGGGGAGATTGCAAAGGCCCCTTGCCTCCCTCCCTGAGGCGAAGTGCCGCCGTCAGGCGGTAGAGGTGGCACGGCGAAGCCGTGACGGAGGGAGCCAAGAGGCGTACCCCTTACCCAAATTTTACACCCGCAATACCCACATTTGAACCCCCGATGATAGTATCTTACACAGCCGCACCTTACAATAGGGACTGTCAGGCAGGCTGGAAACCGGTGCTGTTTGACGGAAATTCAGTTCGGATGCGGCCGAAAAAGGACGGCTGCACCACATTTGCTGTGAAAGGAAGCACTTTGTATGAAAAGAATAAGCGCACTTGTGTTGGCTCTGATGATGGTCCTGTCGCTGGCAGCCTGCGGCAGCAGCACCGACTCCACCACCACTGAGGCGGAGGACACCACTGCCGAGACTGAAACTCAGGAGGCCGATACCACCGAGGAGGAGGCTACCGAGCCTGAGGTAACCGAGGATGAGGCCACCGAAGCCGACGCCGCTGAGGAAGAGGCCAGCACCGAGGCCAACGCCGACCTGAGCGGCACCGTCTCCACCAACGGCTCCACCTCTATGGAGAAGGTCATGAGCATTCTCATCGAGGCCTTTGAGGAGCAGTATCCCAACGTCACCGTCACCTATGACGCCACCGGCTCCGGCGCCGGCATCACCGCCGCCACCGAGGGCAGCGCAGACATCGGTCTGGCCAGTCGGAACCTGAAGGACGAGGAGACCGGCCTGACCGCCTATGTGGTCGCCATCGACGGCATCGCCGTCATCATCAACCCCTCCAACACCGTGGAGGATCTGACCCTGGAGCAGATCGCCGGTCTGTTCAACGGCACCATCACCAACTGGAGCGAGGTCGGCGGCGAGGACATGGAAGTTGCCGTCATCGGCCGTGAGGCCGGCTCCGGCACCCGGGACGGCTTCGAGAGCGTTGTCGGCGTGGAGGACGCCTGTGTCTATGACCAGGAGCTGACCTCTACCGGCTCCGTCATCACCGCTGTGGCTCAGAACCAGTACGCCATCGGCTACGCCTCTCTCTCCGAGGCCGCTGAGGACGACAGCGTGAAGGTCATCTCCGTGGACGGCGTGGCCGCCACCGAGGACACCGTGAAGGACGGCTCCTACGCTATCCAGCGTAACTTCAACATGGTGGTCAACGACTCTGCCACCCTCAGCGACGCCGCCCAGGCTTTCCTGGACTTCTGCCTGAGCGCAGACGTGGCTGACTACATCGCCCAGGCCGGCGCCATCCAGCCCTGATCGGCCTGACTGAACGGAACAGAACCCCAAAGTGCCGGGGCGGGAACACCTCCCGCTCCGGCATAATCAATCCACAACGACAAAGAGAGGGTCGAAACATTGTGAAAGTCAGAGATACGATCGAAAAGTTCATGAACGGGCTGTTCTTTGTCTGCGGCATGGTCTCCATCGCCATGGTAGTGCTCATCACCGCCTACATGGTCATCAGCGGTCTGCCCGCCATTATCGAGATCGGCCCCATCAATTTCCTGTTCGGAACGGAGTGGGCCAGCACGGCGGCTGACCCGAAATACGGCATCCTGCCCTTCATCCTGGCCTCCGTCTACGGCACCTTCGGGGCCTGCCTCATCGGCGTGCCTGTTGGCCTGATGACCGCCATCTTCCTGTCCAAGATCGCCGGGAAAAAGACGGCGGGCGTCGTCCGGACGGCGGTGGAGCTGCTCAGCGGCATCCCCTCCGTGGTCTACGGCCTGGTGGGCGCTATCATTCTGGTGCCTCTCATTATGAACACCTTTTCCCTGAAAAACGGCACCTGCCTGCTGGCGGCCATTCTGGTGCTGGCGGTGATGATCCTTCCCTCCATCATCAGCGTCAGCGAGACCGCCCTCTCCGCTGTGCCCCCGGAGTATGAGGAGGGCAGTCTGGCCCTGGGAGCCACCGAGATGGAGACCTACTTCAAGGTGTCCCTCCCCGCCGCCAAGAGCGGCGTGGCCGCCGGTATCGTCCTGGGCGTGGGCCGCGCCGTGGGCGAGGCCATGGCCGTGATGATGGTGGCAGGCAACGTGGCCAATATGCCCAGCCTGTTCACCAGCGTCACCTTCCTGACCACCGCCATCGCCAAGGAGATGAGCTACTCCGGCGGCTTGCAGCGCCAGGCACTGTACTCCATCGGCCTGATTTTGTTCCTCTTTATCATGGTCATCAACACGGTCATGGGCCGTCTGTTGAAGAAGGGGGACGGTGACAAGAAATGAGCTCTTCCCGTAAGGCGTGGAACAACGCCGTCAAATTCATCATCTGGTTCTGCGTGGTCGTGACCGTGGCCCTGCTCATCGGGCTGATCGGCTACATTCTAATCCGGGGTGTGCCGTATATCACAGTGGAGCTGCTCACCACCCAGCGCAGCGCCATCAACGGCACCATCGGCATCCTCCCCAACATCATCAATACCATTTACCTGATCCTGACCACCCTGGTAGTGGCGCTGCCCATCGGCATCGGGGGCGCTATCTACCTGACGGAGTACGCCAAAAACCGGAAGCTGGTCTCGGTCATCGAGTTTGCCACCGAGAGCCTGGCGGGCATACCCTCCATCATCTACGGTCTGGTTGGCATGATGGTCTTTGTCCAGGGGATGTCTATGGGCTCCGGCATTCTGGCCGGTTCCCTGACCCTGGCAATCATGATTTTGCCCAACATCCTCCGTACCACCCAGGAGGCGCTGAAAACGGTGCCTCAGTCCTACCGGGAGGGTGCAGTCGGCCTGGGGGCCACCAAATGGCACACCATCTGGACCATCGTCCTCCCCTGCACCATGGACGGCGTGGTGGGCGGCGCCATTCTCTCCGTGGGCAAGATCGTGGGCGAGAGCGCGGCCCTGCTGTACACCGCAGGCACGGGCTACAAGCTGGTGACCAACTACATCCAGGCCCTTGGCACCAGCAGCGGCTCCCTGAGCGTGATGCTGTATGTTTACTACCAGGAGTACGGCGAGGTAGACCTGGCCTTCGCCATTGCGGCCATTCTGATGGTGATCGTCCTGATTATCAACTTCCTGACCAAATTCGTCAAGAAAAAGCTGAAGAAAGGGTAAGAGGCGTTTATGAAAACAGAAGCGATCGTGGCGACTGAGCCGGTGATGACCTCCCGGAACCTGGAGCTGTACTATGGCTCCTTCCAGGCCCTCAAGGGCATCGACATGGACATCGGGGAGCGGGAGATCACCGCCCTCATCGGCCCCTCCGGCTGCGGTAAATCCACTTTTTTGAAGACCCTGAACCGGATGAACGATCTGGTGGAGGGCGTGAAAATCACCGGTGAGGTGAAGCTCCACGGCAACGACATCTTCGCCAAGGAGCAGGACGTGAACGAGCTGCGCCGGAAGGTGGGCATGGTGTTCCAGAAGGCCAACCCCTTCCCCATGTCCATCTATGATAACATCACCTATGGTCCCAAGATCCACGGCATCAAGAACCGCGTCAAGCTGGACGAGCTGGTGGAGGAGTCCCTCCGGGGCGCCGCATTGTGGGACGAGGTAAAGGACCGGCTGAAAAAGAGCGCCCTGGGCCTCTCCGGCGGCCAGCAGCAGCGGCTGTGCATCGCCCGCGCCCTGGCAGTCAAGCCGGAGGTGCTGCTCATGGACGAGCCCACCTCCGCCCTGGACCCCGGCTCCACCATGAAGATCGAGGAGCTGATGAGCGAGCTAAAAAAGGACTACACTGTAGTCATCGTCACCCACAATATGCAGCAGGCCGCCCGTATCTCGGACAAGACGGCGTTCTTCCTCCTGGGCGATCTCATTGAGATGGGAGACACCTCCCAGATCTTCTCCATGCCCCGGGACAAGCGCACCGAGGATTACATCAGCGGCCGGTTCGGGTAAGCGTCGGCTGGAAAAGGAGGAAAACAACCCTATGAGCACGAGAAATCAGTATGATCTGGAACTGAAAAACCTCTCCTCTCACCTGGTGCAAATGTCTGTCCGGGCAGTGGAAGCGGTAGAGCACGCCGTGACCTCTCTCAAGAGCTACGACAAGGGCCTGGCCCGCGCCGTCATCCAGGGGGACAGCGAGATCAACGCCATGGAGCGGGACATCGAGCAGCGGTGCCTCAAGCTGCTGCTGATGCAGCAGCCGGTGGCCAGTGATCTCCGCCAGGTCAGCGCCGCCATGAATATGATCGTGGACATCGAACGCATCGGAGATGAGGCGGTGGACATCGCCGAGCTGGCCCTGCGCCATGAGGAGTGTACCATTCCCCAGCTGCGGGAGGACGTGGTGACCATGGCCTCCGTAGCCTGCGGGATGGTGGATTCTGCCGTCACCAGCTATGTTACAGACGACCTCTCTCTGGCGGAGGCCACCATGCGCAGGGATGACGTGGTGGACGACTGGTTCGTCCGGCTCCGCAGCGAGCTGGGAGAGTATCTCATCGGCCACCCCGCCGACATCGATGAGGTGATTGACTACCTGATGATCATCAAGTACCTGGAGCGGGTGGGCGACCACTCGGTCAACCTCTGCGAGTGGGTGGGCTTCAAGCTCACCGGCGAGTTGAAAAGCACCCGGATGTTCTGAGCATCGGCAGACGAAACCGGCCTTGCCTGGAAAATCAGGCAAGGCCGGTTATTTGCTGTGTTCAGTCAGGAACGCGCAGGGCGCGGATTGCGTTGAGCACGGCCAGCACCATCACGCCCACGTCGGCGAAAATAGCCACCCACATATTGGCGATTCCCACCGCCCCCAGCAGCAGGCAGACCAGCTTGACCGCCAGGGCAAAGACAATGTTTTCCGTGACGATGCGCATACACTTTCGGGAGATGCGGATGGCGGTCACCAGCTTCATGGGGTCATCGTCCATGAGGACGATGTCGGCGGCCTCGATGGCGGCGTCCGAGCCGAGAGCGCCCATGGCCACCCCCACATCTGCACGGGCCAGCACCGGGGCGTCGTTGATGCCGTCGCCCACGAAGGCCAGCTTTTCCCGGTCGCTTTTCCGGGTCAGCAGCGCCTCCACCTGCTCCACCTTGTCCGCCGGGAGCAGCTCACTGTAGACCTCGTCCACCCCCAGCTCCTGGGCCACCTGGTTTGCCACTGGGGCGGCGTCGCCGGTGAGCATGACGGTCTTCTGTACGCCGGAGCGCTTCAGCTCCCGGATGGCCTGGGCGGAGGTGGGCTTGGGCACGTCGGAGATGAGGATATGCCCCTCATAGGCCCCGTCCACAGCCACATGGACTACGGTTCCCACGCTGTGGCAGTCTACCGGCTGAATCCCCAGCTTTTGCATCAGCTTGGCGTTGCCCACCGCCACGGTGTGCCCGTCCACCAGGGCGGTGACGCCGTGGCCGCCGATCTCCTCCACCTGAGAGACGCGGGCGGCGTCCAGAGGCATTTTGCACGCCTCCCTCAAGCTGCGGCTGATGGGATGGGAGGAATATCGCTCCGCCAGAGCCGCGTACTCCAAAAGCTGCTGCTCCTCCATCCGATTGTGGTGGACGCCCACCACCTGGAATACGCCTTTCGTCAGCGTCCCCGTCTTGTCAAAGACGATACAACGCACCTGAGACATGGCCTCCAGATAATTGGACCCCTTCACCAACACCCCCGCCCGGCTGGCTCCGCCGATACCGGCAAAGAAGCTGAGAGGAATGCTGATGACCAGGGCGCAGGGACAGCTGATGACCAGGAAGGTCAGCGCCCGATAGATCCAGGTGCCCCAGTCCGGTCCCTGGCCCATGAGCAGCAGCACCAGAGGCGGCAGGATGGCAAGCGCCAGGGCGCTGTAGCAGACGATAGGGGTGTAATAGTGGGCGAACCGGGAGATAAACTGCTCCGAGCGGGATTTTCTGGAGCTGGAGTTTTCCACCAGCTCCAGAATCTTGGAGACGGTAGACTCCCCAAATTCCCGTGTGGTGCGTACTCTCAGCACTCCGGTCATGTTGATGCAGCCGCTGATGACCTCGTCTCCGGCAGACACCTCACGGGGCAGGCTCTCTCCGGTGAGGGCGCTGGTATTGAGGGACGCCTGCCCCTCCACCACCACGCCGTCGATGGGAATCTTCTCCCCGGTCTGCACCACGATAACGGTCCCCGGCTCCACCTCGTCCGGGTCCACCTGCTCCAGACCGTCCTCCCCCTCAACGTTGGCATAGTCCGGGCGGATATCCATGAGCTGGCTGATGTTCCGGCGGCTCCTGCCCACGGCATAGCTCTGGAACAGCTCACCAATCTGGTAGAACAGCATAACCGCCACGCCCTCGGTGTACTCCCCCAGAGCCATAGCGCCCACGGTGGCCACCGCCATGAGAAAGTTCTCGTCAAACACCTGTCGGTTCAGAATGCCCTTCCACGCCTTGCGCAGAATGTCAGAGCCGATGACGAGATACGGGATGAGAAACAGGACGAACCTCAGAGCGCCCTCCACCGGAAGCAGGGACAGGACGATCATCAGCGCCCCGGCGATCAGGATGCGGATTAGCATCCTTTTCTGCTTTTTGTTCATGTCTGTGCCTCCCTTGAGACAGACTGCCTGTCTTACAGGAAAATTTCGCAGTCGTCCTCCACCTTTTTGCAGTTTTTCAGCACCTGGGGCATGACGGTCTTCGGGTCCTGCCCATTCTCGAACTCCACAACCATTTTCAGGGTCATAAAGTTGACCACAGCCTTCGCCACGCCAGGGGTCCGGTTGGCGGCCTCCTCCATCTTGTTGGCGCAGTTGGCGCAGTCCACGTCGATCTTGTAGGTCTTTTTCATCGCGAGCATCCTCCCTGAATTTCAATTCATCATATGAACAACTGTTCAATTGATAATTTTATTATAGCGCCCTATCAGCAAATGTCAATAGGGCGCAGAATATTTTCTGAATAACTGTCGGGCGCATCCGCCCTTGCTCCTTCTCCCGATCTGTGGCATAATAAAAAAGGGTCGGCAGAACTGGTCTGCCCCAATCATCGGGCGCGGCAGCGCCCACAGGAACAGGAGGAGTCCCCATGCCCCCCAGAAAACCGGCGGCCCCCAGCGGGCTGTCACAGCTCAAGTCCGATTTGAAGCAGGGAATGCCTGCGGGACTTTATATCTTCTACGGGCCGGAGGATTATCTGCGGGACTACTATCTGGAGCAGCTCAAGGGGAAGGTGCTGGCCGAAGGGATGGAATCCTTTAACCTCCACGTCTTTCAGGGGAAGGACCTGACCCTCCAGGAGCTGACCCAGGCGGCGGAGGCTATGCCCATGATGAGCGAACGGAGCATGGTGCTGGTCTACGACTGGGACCTGTTCAAAAACGAGGAGCGTCGGAACGGGCTGATGGCCCTGATCGACGATCTGCCGGAGTACCTGTGCCTGGTATTTCTCTATGACACCATGGAGTGGAAGGGCAACGCCAACACCAAGCTGGGCAAGCTCATCAAGGCCAAAGGCCGGATCGTGGAGTTCCGCCAGCAGGAACAGAGCGACCTGAACGACTGGCTCCGTCGGCGGCTCAAGCAGACCTGGGGCAAGGCGCTCGCCACGCCCCCGGCGCAGTAGCTCACCGTCCTCTGCGGCGGTCTTATGACCAATCTGGCCGGGGAGGCGGACAAGCTGGGGGCCTATGCCCAGGGCAGAGCCGTCACCAAACAGGACATCGACGCCGTGTGCGACCCGGTGCTGGACGCAAGAGCCTTCCAGATGACCGACGCCATCGGAGAGGGCAACTATGACCGGGCCATGACGCTGCTGGGAGAGCTGCTCCGCATGGGAGAGCAGCCCATCTATATTATGGCCGCCATAGGGCGGCAGCTGCGCCAAATCTGGAGCGCCCGCCTGGCCCTGGAAAACGGCCGGGGGGAGAGCTATGTAGCCCAGCTCTGGGGGATGCGCAGCGACTGGCAGGCAAGGAAGCTGATGCAGTCCGCCCGGCGGTACTCCCTCCCCTGGTGCCGGGAGGCGGTCTCCCTCTGCCAGCAGGCGGACTGGGAGCTAAAGCTGGGCCGGGACGGGGCGGATGTGCTCACTGAGCTGCTTCTGCGCCTGGCCGCCCAGGACAGGGGGCGGTGAAATGCTGAAGATTCGTGAGGCCATTGTGGTGGAGGGCCGCTACGACAAGAATACCCTCTCCCAGGTGGTCGACGCCCTCATCATCCCCACCGACGGCTTTGGTATTTTCAAGGACGGGGAGAAGACCCGTTTCCTCCGCCGCGTCGCCAGGGAGCGGGGGCTGATCGTCCTCACCGACAGCGACGGGGCGGGGTTCGTCATCCGGAACCATCTGAAAGGGGTCATCCCAAAGGAGCAGCTCAAGCAGGCCTATATCCCGGATATTCCCGGCAAGGAGCGCCGGAAGACAAAGCCCGGCAAAGAAGGCAAGCTGGGGGTGGAGGGGATGCGCCCGGAGGTGTTGGAGGCCGCCCTCCGCCGGGCAGGGGCCACCATCCTGGACGAAAATGAGGCCGCCCCCCTTCCCCGCCGGGAGATCACCAAGGCGGACTTCTTCCGGGACGGCCTCACCGGCCGACCGGACAGCGCCGCCCGCCGGGAACGGCTGAAAGCTCAGCTGGAGCTGCCCCAGCGGCTGACCGCCAACGGCCTGCTGGAGGTGCTCAATGTGCTGTACAGCTATGAGGACTATGAGCAGGTCGTCGCCCAAATGGACTGCGAAACTCAGTCCTGAGCGTCAAAATAGGCGTTGATGGCCGCCTCGTCCACCCGCATGGCCTCGATAGTCCGCCGCTGCAGCTCCGCCAGGTCCCAGCCCAGGAGGGCGGCTCCGTCCTCGATGACCTGCCGGGAGCAGCCTGCGGCAAACTTCTTGTCCTTGTACTTCTTTTTCAGGCTCTTGACCTCCATATCCTGAACGCTTTTGGAGGGACGCATCAGGCAGGCGGCGTAGATCAGCCCGGTGAGCTCGTCGGCGGCGTAGAGCACCTTTTCCATCTCGTGCTCCGGCTTGATGTCCACCGTCAGGTTCCAGCCGTGGCTGGCGGTGGCGTGGATCAGCCGCTCGTCCAGTCCACGCTCCCGCATGATCTCCTGGCTCTTGATGCAGTGCTGGTCGGGATACCGCTCGAAGTCCAGGTCGTGGAGCAGGCCCACGATGCCCCAAAAGTCCTCCTCGTCTCCGTAGCCCAGCTCTCTGGCATAGTAGCGCATGACCCCCTCCACCGTCAGGGCGTGGCGGATGTGGAACGGCTCCTGGTTGTACTCCTTTAACAGGCTGAACGCCTCGTCTCTGGTGATCATATCTGTATTCGCTCCTTTTAAGCGGTAACACCGCTGTTTGCTTTACTATACGCCCTTTGGAACAGGATTTCAACACATTTTTATAGTAGGTTAGTGTAATTTAATTTGCTGTGAAGCGCAGAGACACCTCTTTTGCCTAGCGCTGCCGTCAGGCAGCATCTCCGTCCCTTCGATTTTCCTTGACAGCGTCCCCCGAATATCGTATGATGATTTCCCGGAACAAACCACCGGTTCAGTCAGTGAATGGGAGGCAGCCAAAACATGAAGATCAGCCCCTCGATCCTGTCGGCAGACTTCACACGTCTGGGAGAACAGTGCCGGACAGCGTTGGACGCCGGAGCGGATATGATACATTTTGACGTGATGGACGGCCACTTTGTGGAGAACATCTCCTTTGGTCTGCCCGTACTGCGCTCTCTCCGTAAGGGATTGGGGGCAGCGGTGCTGGATGTCCATCTGATGATCACCCATCCCCTGGAATACGCTCCCGCCTTTCTGGAGGCGGGGGCCGACCTGCTCACCTTCCATGTGGAGACGGAGGACAGCATCGACGCCGTTTTGGACGTCATCCACGCTGCCGGCCGGGGCGCGGGTCTGGCGATCAGTCCGGATACCCCGGCAGAGGCGGTGTTCCCCTGGCTGGACAGGCTGGCTCTGGTGCTGGTCATGGGGGTGGAGCCGGGTCAGGGCGGACAGTCCTTCGACCCACGCGCCCTGGACAAGCTCCGCGCCCTCCGGGACGAGTGCGCCCGGCGAGGGCTTCATCCCTATCTCTCGGTGGATGGCGGGGTCAAGCTGGGCTCCACCGCCCCCCAGTGCGCCCAGGCCGGGGCCAATCTCCTGGTGGCGGGCAGCGCCGTGTTCTGCGCCCCGGACATCGCTCAGTCGGTACGGGAGTTCCGCCAGCTCTAAGGCCGTTCTTTCTTCCAATACAAGCATAAAATCCGCCAGTTTGGAGGTTTTCCATCCAAACCGGCGGATTTACATTACTTTTTCCGAGTCAGCATCGCCCGGACAGTTCCCTTGGAGTCTCTGACCAGCACGATGACCAGCCAGACCACCAGGGCCAGGGCAATGACGGACAGCCCCAGAAAGGCGTCGTTTGCCATATCCTCCAGAGCCGGGGCGAAATAATCCGCTCCCAGCTCGGCGTACTCGAAAATGGCGTCTGCCAGCCACATCAGGGAGGCGCCCCACAGCATGAGGCACAGCGCCCCCAGGTGCATGGTGTCATCCTTCCGGGTATACCACCGGATGGTGGCGTACACGGCGGCAAAAACGGTGAGCAACAGGGTCATACCGTCTCCCTCACTCTGCAGCGGGGGTAGTCTCCCCGTCACGCTTGGCGATGCCCTCGGCGGCGACTGCCATAGCCCCCCAGACCACCGTAACGATCAGGGCCATCAGTACCCCCACCGAGCCCATTTCCTGGAGCATCTCCGCCGTACTGGCCGGGTCGGATGCCGCCGTCAGGAAGGGGAACCAGGGGACGATCTCCCCGTGCCACAGGTGCTCAAAGGCCAGCAGCAGGGAGCCGCCCCACAGCATCTCGGACAGCCAGCTCAGCTTCCGGCTCCAGGGAATAGCCGGGCCGCTGTGCCGCTCCTCCAGCTTTTTCCCTGTGTGGGGCCGGGCTGCCGCCTTCTTCTCGTGGTTGTTGATCACGTGGGTCGCTACCGTGATGACCACCGCCTCAGTGGTGGGTACCAAAAAACAGGCCATGGATATTCTCTCCTTCTGTTATCCGGCGCAGCCTTGTCGTTTGCGCACATATTACGTGTTATTGTAACACAGGCAGGGGGAAAAGGCAAATTCTTTTTACAGCGCCGCCACGAACCGCAAAAACGCCTCCCGGCCCTCGTCAGTGCGCTTGTACACCCCAGCATCCTCCAGGACGGCGGCAAAGACCTTGCCCACCTCCAGCCGGATGATGTCGCCGCAGTTGTCGGCGTTCAGTTCGGGATGTCCGCCCATCACGACCTCTCTGGCCCAGTCCGCGTGGGAGGCGGTCCTGGGGTCGGCGTCCAAATCGCCGCCGGTGAGGATGGTCCGCTCCAGCACCGCCAGTTCCTCCTTCAGCCGGGCGGGGAGCACCGCCAGGCCCATGACCTCGATGAGCCCGATATTCTCCTTCTTGATGTGGTGCTTCTCCTGATGGGGGTGGAAGATGCCCAGAGGATATTCCTCGGTGGTGCGGTTGTTGCGCAGCACCAGATCCATCTCGTAGTCCTCCCCCCTTCTGCGGCAGATGGGGGTGATGGTATTGTGGGGGGCGTCCGTCTCCGCCAGGATATCCGCCGCCGGGTCGGAGTAGCCCCGCCAGACGTTGAGGATGTGCTCGCTGCAATCCGCCACCCGGACCGGGTCCGCTCCCCGGAGCCGGATGACCGACATGGGCCAGCGGACGATACCGGCGGACAGGTCCTCATAGCCGGGGATGGAGAGCTCCGTCTCCACCGGGGCGCGCTCCATGGCGAAGGTGTACCGTCCCCCCTGATAGTGGTCGTGGCTCAGGACGCTGCCGCCCACGATGGGGAGGTCTGCGTTGGAGCCGACGAAATAGTGGGGGAAGATGGTGACGAACTCCAGCAGATGGTCGAAGCACCGCCGGTCGATGGCCATGGGGATGTGTTTCCGGTTAAAGACGATGCAGTGCTCGTTATAATAGACATAGGGAGAATACTGGAGGCAGTAGTCCTCCCCCGCCAGCTTCAGGGGGATGACCCGGTGGTTCTGACGGGCGGGGTGGTCCAGCCGTCCGGCATAGCCCTCGTTCTCCACACAGAGCTGGCACTTGGGGTACTTCACCGACACCGCCTTTCCGGCGGCGGCGATGGCCCGTGGGTCCTTCTCCGGCTTGGACAGGTTGATGGTGATGTCAAGGGTGCCGTACTCCGTCTCCGCTGGCCACTTCACATCCTTTGCGATGCGGTCCCGGCGGATATAGTTGGTGTCCCCGGAGAAGGTATAGTACCAGCTGGTGGCCTCCTCCGGGCTGCGGGCGTAGGCCTCCCAGAACCGCCGCGCCGTCTCCGAGGGGCGGGGGGTCAGCAACCCCATCAGGCCCGTGTCATACAGGTCGGTAAAGGAGGGGGTGTCCCCCTGAATGATCCCGTGTTCAAAAGCGTACCGGTTCATGACGTCCAGAATGTCCTGGAGGGGCGGCAGCGCCTCCACCGGAGTCAGGCCCTGGAATCCTTCCAGCCCCAGGGCCTCCAGCAGCCGATTGGCAGCCCAGACCCGGTCGTTCTCCTCGATCAGCCCGTGGCGGACGGCGTACTCCACCAGCTGAGAAATGGCAAGCTCCATGTTTCTCTCTCCTCTCATCCAAACAGCACGGCCCCGCCCACCGGGCGGATGGTCAGGATATGGCAGGAGCCCTGGCCCAACAGGGCGTCCATGCCGGTCTGAAACACCTCCAGGCAGTCCAGGGGGACAAAGGCCTGGATGGTCCCGGCAAAGCCGCCTCCGTGGACACGGACGGCTCCCCGGCCTCCCAGCAGATGCTGAGCGACCGCCAGGGCCACCGCCACCGGCTGATCAGCCGGGTCCCGGAAGGTAGCCACGTTTTGCAGATACATAAAGGAGGACTGCCCGGATTGGTTCACCAGGGCCAGGAAAGCGTCGAAGTCACCCCGCTCCAGGGCCTGCACCTGCCGCTCCACCCGGTTCACGTCGTCGTAATAGTGGATGGCCCGGAGCACCGCCCGGTCCCCCAGCCGCTCCCGGAGCCGGGGCAGCTGGGCGTAGAACACCGCCGGCTCAGTCTCGCTGAGTACGGTTTTGCCCATCTGGGCCGCCACCGCTCCCATTTCCTGGGGAATAGCTCCATAGTCGGCGGTCAGGTCTGCGTGGTCCGCCCCGGTGTCGATGATGCACAGGGCATGGCCTGCCGCCACAAAGTCAAAGTCCACCTGATGGTACACCGGGTTTCCCTCATCCCGGAAGTCGATGGCCACGATGCCCCCCAGGGCGCAGGCCATCTGGTCCATCAGGCCGGAGGGCTTGCCGAAGTAGACGTTTTCCGCATACTGGCCCATCATGGCAATCTGGGCCAAAGACAGCTCATCATGGCAGTACAGGTGGTTCACCATGACCCCCACCAGCACCTCATAGCAGGCAGAGGAGGACAGGCCGGAGCCGCCCGGCACGTCGGAGCGGATGTACGCGTCAAAGCCGACAGGCTGATAGCCCAGCTGAGCCGTCCGGGCCAGGATACCTCGGACCAGGGAGGGAGTGGTGTTCTCCTCTGCGTCCACTTTGTCCAGCTCGTCCACCCGGATCTTCACGACGCCATAGCCCTCGGAGCACAGGCGGACCGCATTGGTCCCGTTGGGGGCGGTACAGGCCACGGCGTCCAGGTCTACGCTGGCGGCCAGCACCTTGCCCCGCTGATGATCGGTGTGGTTGCCTCCCACCTCGGTGCGGCCCGCTGCGGTACAGACGGCCACCTCCGTGTTTTCATCCCGTTGGAAGGTCTTTTGAAAGCCGTCTATCAGTTCTTCCAGACGGCAGCACACGGGGCCGACGGTGTTTTCCTCCCGGCAGTAGATCCGGGACAGCTCCCGGCGACTTTTCTCAGTGAGTAGTGCCGCTCGGATCGCCTTGATCGTTGTCATATGTTGATTCCTCCTGCGAGGCCGGCGCGCGGTCCTCTTCATCATCGCCCTTATTATAACGTCCCTGTCCGCAGGAGGCAACGTCTTTTTGTGGGAAGTTTCGTAAATTTTCTTCATGTGGCTCCCCTTTTATCTTAAAATATTGCTTTTATAAACGTGTGCTTTCTCCGCCCAGGGGGGTGTAGGTTCGTCAATCATACTTTACACTTAGGGAAAGAAGAAAGGACAACTT
>JAJBTD010000029.1 GCA_020861055.1 Clostridiales bacterium
GCCCGGCCCCACTCCAGACGCCATCCGTATCCCCCACCCGGACCAGCCTGGGGCATGGCTGCTGGCCATCCTGCTGGACGGGCCGGACTACAGCGCCGTCCCCCGCACCAGGGAGCGGGAGCTGGGGCGGACCGAGCTGCTCGGCGACATGGGCTGGAACCTGTGCCGGGTGTGGACCATGGACTGGTGGCAGAATCGGGATCGGGTGCTGGAGCAGCTGCTCCGTCTGCTGGAGCTGCTGCGAAAGGAGAGCGCTGCGCCAACCGCCTCCCAGCCGGAAGCGACGGCGGCGGAGCGGGCCGTACCCCTGTACACTCCCGCCCGGCTCACCGTCATGGGCATCCGGGAGAGCGAGGTGTCCGACCCCAGCTTCCGGGACCGCATCTATCGGGCGGTGGAGCTGGTGCTGGAGCAGGAGGCCCCCATCTCCTTCTCCCAACTCACCTGCCGGGTGCTCACCGCCTTCGGCCTGAATGCCGGGGACGAGGCGCTGCAGGGCCGCTGCGCCTCCCTCTGGCGCAAGCTGGGCCTGCGCATCACCAGAGAGACGGAGGAGAGCTACGTCTGGGAGATGGATCAGGACCCGGATCGCTACCGCCGCTTCCGCCGGGCACAGCCCGGAGAACACTGGCGGGAGCCGGGAGACGTGTCCTGTCAGGAGAGCGCCAACGCCGTCTGCGCTGTACTCCGGGCTCAGATTACCCTTCTCCCCGACGAACTGGCCGCCGAGACCGCCCGACTGCTGGGCTATGAACCGGAGGACGAGGCCGCTCTGGACTGCGGCCGCCGGGGCGTGGACTGCGCCCAGTTTATGGGCCGGGTCCAGGAGACTCCGGTGGGGACGCTGGTGCTGGCGGAGCGGAGAGGATAAGGCGGATTCGCCGGGAATTGTGGTGAGCCAAGGGTCTGCTGCAACCCCTTTGGCTCCCTCCCTGAGGGAGCTGTCAGCGAAGCTGACTGAGGGAGAGCGGTAGGGACTATCGTCTGGCGAAACTCTTCCGGCGAATTCGTACCAACTCTCTGCGAATTCGCCGACAGTGTATACCTTGTCGTAAGTGCGTACTGCTCTCCCTCCGTCACGGCTTACGCCGTGCCACCTCCCTCACAGAGGGAGGCAAGGGCCTGCTGCAACCCCTTGGCTCCCTCCTTGAGGGAGCCGAGAAAAGAGCACCCCGCCCCGCTTTGCAGCGGGGCGTTTTCCTGCTCAAAAACCCTTTGCCAACTCCTTTTCCTGTGATATAATGACCTCACGCTAACACAAGGGAGGCAAATCCGCCCATGGATTCCCCGATGCTCAACCTCATCCGCCGCAACGACTGGGGCCAGGACCAGCCCCGGATGGACGCTCTCTCCCGCTGGGAGGGCTGGCCCCTATTTTTGGAGACGCTCAACGGCATGGACCGCGCCGCCCTGTACGAAAGCCCCATCCACGGGCCGGGGCACATCGAGCGGGTGCTGCTCCACGGGGCCTTCTGCGCCATGGAGGAGCCGCTGGGGATGGAGGACGCCGCCCTGCTGCTGGAGTGCTGCGCCTATCACGACGTGGGCCGGGAGAACGACACCTACGACACCCGCCACGGCTGGCGCTCCGCCCAGCGGCTGGCCGCCCTCACCGGACGGAAGGGCGAGGAATTAAAGATGATGCAGGCCGCTGTGGACGCCCACTCCCGGCCGGAGCGGGACCTCGTCTCCACCCTGAAACGGTACCAGCCTGCCAATTTTGACCGCTGCCTCGTCCTGACCCAGCTGCTCAAGGATGCCGACGGCCTGGACCGGGTGCGCATCTGGGATCTGGACGTGAGCCACCTTCGCCGGGAGAGCAGCCGTCAGCGGGAGGGCTTCGCCCAGCGGCTGTTTGAGACGTACCAGGCGGAGGTCCACGCCTCCACCACGCCCCCCTTTCCCCCGGAGCTGCTGGAGGAGCTGGCGGCAAAGAAGGCCCGGCGGCAGGCGGAGCGAAAACAGATTTGATTTGACCTATGATACAGGAAGAAGGAGAACAGAGCGATGAACCAATCCACCCACACCGACGCCGTCCCCGCGCAGGAGATGTTCCTGCTGAAAATGGGAGAGATCGTACTCAAGGGCCTGAACCGGAAGCGGTTCGAGCAGCGACTGATGGGCAACCTCCAGCGGCGGCTGAATCCCTACGGCAAATTCCGGGCCTATTCCCGGCAGTCCACCATCTATGTGGAGCCGATGGAGGCCGACTGCGACCTGGACGGGGCCTGGGAGGGGCTGAAAAAGGTGTTCGGCATCTCCGGCCTGTCCCGTTCCAGAGCCTGTGAGAAGGACAAAGACGCCTTCTTCCGGGCCGCCTCCACCTACCTGGACGACCAGCTCCGGGCGGCAAAGTCCTTTAAGGTGGAGACGAAGCGGGCGGACAAATCCTTCCCCATGACCTCCATCCAGCTCAGCCAGTATGTGGGCGGTCTGCTGGCGGAGGCCTATCCCCACCTGGAGGTAGACGTGCACCATCCGGAGCTGACCGTCCATCTGGAGGTGCGGGACTTCGCCGGATACGTCCACGCCGACCCAGAGCCGGGGGCGGGAGGACTGCCCGTGGGCACCGGCGGACGGGCGGTGGCCCTGCTCTCCGGGGGACTGGACTCTCCGGTGGCCTGCTATATGATGGCAAAGCGGGGCCTGGCCCTGGAGCTGGTCCACTTCTTCTCCTATCCCTACACCTCCGAGGAGGCCAAGGAGAAGGTGCTGGAGCTGGCCCGGCTCATCAGCCCCTACTGTGGTCGGATGACGGTCAACATCGTCCCCTTCACCAAGATTCAGGAGGACCTCCGGCGGAACTGCCCGGAGCCCTACTTTACCCTGGCCATGCGCCGGTACATGATGCGTATTGCCGACATGGTGGCCCAGCGGGTGGGGGCCAACGCCATCGTCACCGGGGAGAGTTTGGGCCAGGTGGCCAGCCAGACCATGGATGCCCTGGCGGTCACAGAGGACGCCTGCGTTCGCCCGGTGTTCCGCCCGGTCATCGGCATGGACAAGGAGGAGATCATCCGCATCGCCCGGCAGATTGGCACCTTTGAGACCTCCATCCTTCCCTATGAGGACTGCTGCACCGTCTTTACCCCCCGTCACCCCAAGACCCATCCCACCGTAGCCGAGCTGGTAGAGATCGAGCAGAATTACGACTACGAGGCCCTGTGCAAAGAGGCGTTCGAGGGCATTGAGCGCATCCAGGTGCGGCCAGAGCAGCTGGGGTAAATTCCCTGCTGAGATTGTACGAATTCGCCGGAGTATTTCCGCAGGGCGGTGGTGCGTGCTGCTCTCCCTCAGTCAGCTTCGCTGACAGCTCCCTCAGAGAGGGAGCCGAGGGTCTGCACAACCCCCTTGCCTCCCTCCTTGAGGCGAAGTGCCGCAAAGCGGTAGAGGTGGCACGGCGAAGCCGTGACGGAGGGAGAGCAGTATGCACTGGCGATTTGTGAAAATCTCCCGGCGAATCCGCCCCCACTTCACCCCATTCCAGAAAGAAGGCAAACGACCATGCCCCATACCGCAGAGCTGATCGCCGTGGGCACCGAGCTGCTCCTGGGCAACATCTGCAACACCGACGCCCAGATGATCTCCCAGGCGCTCTCCGCCCTGGGCATCAACGTCTACTACCATACGGTGGTAGGCGACAACCCGGAGCGGGTGCGGGCCGCCGTGGAGGTCGCCCGGCACCGGGCGGACATCATCATCACCACCGGCGGCCTCGGCCCCACTTGCGACGATCTGACCAAACAGGCTCTGGCGGACGCCTTTGGCAAGCCGCTGGTATTTGACGAGCGGAGCGCCGGGCGCATCCAGGAATATTTCCGGCTCAAGCTGCCCCACCGGGTCATGACGGACAACAATCTCCAGCAGGCCATGCTCCCTGAGGGTTGCACCGTGCTGGACAACGACTGGGGCACCGCCCCCGGCTGCGCCTTTGAGGCAGAGGGCGTCCGTGTCATTATGCTCCCCGGCCCCCCCAGAGAGTGCCGGGCCATGCTGGAGCACCGGGTCGTCCCCTATCTGAAATTCCTCTCCGACGGGGTCATCGAGTCCCGCACCCTGAAGCTCTACGGCATCGGGGAGGCGGCCATGGAGGCCCAGCTCCGGGAGGAGATGCTCTCCATGCACAACCCCACCCTGGCCCCCTACGCCAAGGAGGGGGAGTGCGAACTGCGCATCACCGCCAAGGCCCCCACCGAGGCGGAGGCTCAGGCCATGCTGGAGCCGGTGGAGCAGGAGCTCCGGGGCCGGTTCGGCGATCTGGTCTACGGGGTAGACGTGGGCAGTCTGGAGGAGCAGGTCTCCCGGCTGCTCCGGGCCCAGGGGCTGACCCTCTCCACCGCCGAGAGCTGCACCGGGGGCCTGGCTGCCAAGCGGATGACCGACCTGGCCGGGGCGTCTCAGGTGTTCAAGGGCGGGGTAGTCTGCTATACCAACGAGGTCAAGCACAGTGCCCTGGGGGTCCCTCAGGAGACGCTGGACACGTTTGGAGCAGTCTCTCCCCAGACCGCCCAGGCCCTGGCCCTGGGGGCCTGCCGGGTGCTGGGCAGCGATCTGGCTGTCTCCATTACCGGGGTGGCCGGTCCCGACCCGGACGACCGGGGCAACCCGGTGGGGCTGGTCTATATCGGCCTGGCCCACGGCGACCGGGTCTGGGTAAAGGAGACGCACCTGGGAACTGCCCGTGACCGGGTGCGCAACAGCGCCGTCCTCGCCGCCTTTGACATGGTGCGCCGCCGTCTCACCGGTCTGCCGGTGCTGCCGGAGGCGGCTCCCGGAAAGGATGCACCATGACCAAAGAGCAGTATGAGCGCCTCTCCGCCCCTTTCCGCACGCCGGGGCGGACAAAGGCGCTGCTGGCGGTGAACACCGCCATTCCTGCGGTGTGCTATGTGACCTATCCCCTGTGTCTGCTGACGCTGATTTTCCGGGGCGACCTGCGTTGGATGCCCGTTTTGCTGGTGCCTGGGATCAGCTTTGTCATCATCTCCCTGTTCCGGAGCCTTTGGAACCGGCCCCGTCCCTATGAGGTGCTGGACATTCAGCCTCTCATCCACAAAAACACCCACGGCAGGAGCTTTCCCAGCCGCCATGTGTTCTCTGTCTTTGTCATCGCCATGACCCTGCTCTGGCTGCTGCCCCCGGTGGGAGTCTGCTTTCTGTTGGCTGGAGTGGTGCTGGCCCTCTGCCGTGTGGTGGGCGGCGTCCACTTCCCTAGGGACGTGATCGCCGGGGCGCTGCTGGGTATCCTGTCCGGCGTCCTGGGCTACTGGCTGATGAGCTGGCCCGTCTATCTGTGAGGTGCCGTGATGCTGCTGACCGATATCGCCTACCGCCTCTGCGATCTGCTGGGGACGGCGGCCTTCGCCATCTCCGGAGCCATGGTGGCCTGCCGGAAGGGGGCCGACCTGTTCGGCATCCTCTTTCTGGCGGTGGTCACCGCCATGGGCGGAGGCATGCTCCGGGACGTGCTGCTGGGGGAGACCCCTCCCGCCATGTTCTCCAACCGGGTGGGGGTGATCATCGCCCTGCTCATGGCCCTGCTCGTCTTTTTCCTGGCCCGATACCATAAGGAAATATGGCAGCGGGAGGAGGCCCTGGTGGAGCGGGCCAACAATCTGGTGGACGCCTTGGGACTGGGGCTGTTCGCCGTGGCCGGCTCTCTGGTGACCATGGAGGCGGGCTATGAACACCGGTGGTTCCTGGTGCTGTCCATGGGGATGATCACCGCCGTGGGCGGCGGCCTGCTCCGGGACATCATCCTGGGAGACATTCCTTTTATCCTGACCAAGCACATCTACGCTCTGGCGGCTCTGGCCGGCTCCGCTTCCTTCTATCTGCTGGAGCAGGCGGGCTTCGCCCGCCCGGTGACCATCGCCGTGGGCGTCTGCGTCACCTTTTTGCTCCGGGTGTTGGCCACCCGCTACCGCTGGAATTTACCGAAGCCATAATAAAGCTATCCCATAGGAGGTTCTGAAGATGCTCAACGTCAAGCTGCTGGCCCACACCCCGGAGCCGGAGCGGGTGGTGGCCGCCGCCGCCCGGCTGTGCTACTCCGCCGCGGGAGTGGACGCTCTGTTGGAGAAGTCCACTCCGGAGAAGGACGCCAAATTTGTCCGCATGCTGGCGGGACTGGGCCACGCCAGCCCCATCGAGCACGCCTCCTTCACCTTTGCCATTGAGGGAGTGTCCCGTTCCCTGCTGGCCCAGATCACCCGGCACCGCATCGCCTCCTACTCCGTCCAGAGCCAGAGGTACGTCCGGCTGGACGACTTTCATTTTGTCATCCCTCCGGAGGTGGAGGCCGACCCCGCCGCCAAGGCCGCCTTTCTCAAGGCCATGGAGGAGGAGGGGCAGCACTACCTCAACATCGCCGCCGCCCTCCAGGAGAAGCACCGGAAGGAGCTGATGGCTCAGGGGCTCTCTGAACAGGAGGCAGACAAAAAGGCGGAGAAGCTGGCCAACGAGGACGCCCGGTTCGTCCTCCCCAACGCCTGCGAGACAAAGATGGTGGTCACCATGAACGCCAGGAGCCTCCAGAACTTCTTCCGGGTACGGTGCTGCAACCGGGCCCAGTGGGAGATCCGGGCTCTGGCGGAGGAGATGTACAAACTGGTCTATCCCGTGGCCCCGGCCCTCTTTGAGAACATGGGCCCCGGCTGCGTCTGCGGCGGCTGCACCGAGGGCAAAATGTCCTGCGGCAAGGCATCGGAGATGCGGGCGAAGTACCAGGCCCTCCGGCGGGAGCTGGTCCCGGAGGAGGGACAGGGATGAACATCCAGATCTTTGGCAAGTCCAAGTGCTTTGACACAAAAAAGGCCCAGCGCTACTTCAAGGAGCGCCGGGTAAAGTTTCAGAATATCGACCTGCTCCGCTACGGCATGAGCCGGGGCGAGCTGACCGCCGTGGTGCGGGCGGTGGGGATGGAAAACCTCATCGACGAAAAGCACCCGGACGCCGCCATGCTCTCCTATCTAGCCCTGGACAGCCAGAAGCTGGAGCATCTGCTGGAGGACCCCAGTTTGCTGCGCACCCCCATCGTCCGCAACGGCAAACAGGCCACCGTGGGCTACTGCCCGGACGTGTGGAAAACCTGGGAATGAGGAGGACGACCCATGTTTCGTGAGATGAGACGGTCAAAACAGGCGGTCAGCCGGGAGGAGTGTATTCGCCTGCTGGAGACGGAGCGCCGGGGCGTCCTGTCGGTGAACGGCGACGACGGCTATCCCTACGGCATCCCCATGAATTTCTTCTACGACCCGGAGGACGGGAAGCTCTACCTCCACGGGGCCAGGGCGGGACACCGGTTCGATTCCCTCCGGGCCTGTGACAAGGTGTGCTTCACCACCTGGAACACGGGCGAGCAGAAGGAGGGGGACTGGGCCTGGACGCTGGTCTCCGTGATCGCCTTTGGCCGGGCGGAGCTGGTGGACGACCCGGACCGGAAGCGGCGGCAGCTGGCCAGGCTGGGGATGAAATACTATCCCTCGCCGGAGGAGTGGGAGCGGACGCTGGAAAAGCACGGCGACCGGGCGCAGCTCATCGCCCTGACCATCGAGCACCTCACCGGCAAGCAGGTGCATGAGAAATAGGACTGCGCCGTTCTTTGGCGATCCGATTTGACAGACATATCAGCCCGGCTCCCCAAGGGGAACCGGGCCGGCCGTCTGTTTTGAGATGGTTCAGTTGGCCTGCTCTGCCAGCAGCCGCTCCAGGCCCTGGGCGATCTGGTCGGGGCAGGAGGTGCTCTTCATGCCGCAGCGGATGCCCTTCATCCGGCTGATGGCCTCCTCCGGGGTCATGCCCTTCAGCAGAGCGCCGATGCCCTGGAGGTTGCCGTTGCAGCCGCCCACGGCCTCCATGCTCTGGATGACCTGCCTGCCGTCGGCCTCCTCCAGATCGATCCGGATCTCCCTGGAGCAGACACCCTGGGGCTTAAATGTGTACAGCATAGCGATTCCTTCCTTTTGAACGGGGATTTACAGCTTTTCCACGATCTCCGCCGTATCCATGGCGATCATCAGCTCCTCGTTGGTGGGGATGACCAGCACCTTCACCGGAGAGCCTTCGCCGGAGATATCGACCTCCTCGCCCCGCTTGTGGTTGGCCTCCTGGTTCAGAGGAGCCACGCCCATATAGCTCAGGCCCTCAGTCATGGCGGTGCGCAGCTCAGGGCTGTTCTCGCCCACGCCGGCGGTAAAGACGATGGCATCCACCCCGCCCATGGCGGCGGCGTAGGAGCCGATATACTTCTTCACGTCGTAGCAGAACACGTCGATGGCCAGCCTTGCCCGGACGTTGCCCTCTGCGGCGGCGGCGTCCAGGTCACGGAAGTCGGAGGACACCCCGGAGATGCCCAGCACGCCGGACTTCTTGTTCAGGATGTTCATCATCTCGCTCATGGAGAGGTTGTACTTGTTCATCAAAAACTCCATGACGCCGGCGTCCATATCGCCCGCCCGGGTGCCCATGGGGAGGCCCGCCAGGGGAGTCAGGCCCATAGTGGTGTCCACGCACTTGCCGTTTTTGACGGCGGCGATGGAGGAGCCGTTGCCCAGGTGGCAGGTGATGATCTTCAGCTCCTCGATGGGTTTACCCAGCATGGCGGCGGCGCGGGCGGAGACGAACCGGTGAGAGGTGCCGTGGAAACCGTAACGGCGGACCTTGTCGTTTTCATAGTACTCATAGGGGATGGCATAGGTGTAGGCCACGGGGGGCATGGTCTGGTGGAAGGCGGTGTCAAACACGGCCACCTGAGGCACCTTGTCGCCCAGTACAGCGGCACAGGCCCGGATACCGATGAGGTTGGCGGGGTTGTGGAGGGGGGCCAGGGGGTTGCACTCCTCGATGGCCTTCAGCACCTCGTCGGTGAGCAGGACGGAGGAGGCGAAGCTCTCGCCGCCATGAACCACCCGATGACCCACGGCGTCGATCTCGCTCATGGAGGACAGCACGCCGTTGTCCTTGTCCACCAGGGCGTTCAGCACCGTCTGGATGGCCTCGGAGTGGGTGGGCATAGCCACGTCCACCGCGTTCTTTCCCGCCTTGCCCGCCACCTGGGGCTTGTAGGTGAATTTGCCGTCCAGGCCGATGCGCTCACACAGGCCCTTGGCCAGCAGCTCGCCGGTAGAGGGGTCCAGCAGCTGATACTTCAGGGAAGAACTTCCCGCATTGATGACCAGAATATTCATACTGTAATTCTCCTTTGTGTTGTCCTTTGCCCGGCCCCGGCCCTTGCGCGGACCTGCCGGACACGCTATAATAATTCTATTACAAAACTGGATGAAGAACAACCGTTTTTTGGAGAATTTTTGAAAACCGGCCCGATTCCCCATCCCATCCAAAGGAGAACGTCCCATGCCCGACCAAAACGCCTCTCTCTCCGCCGCAGGCGTCGTCTGCGAGTTCGACCCCTTCCACCAGGGACACCGCTGGCTGCTGGAGCAGCTCAGGGCGGCCTGCCCGGAAAAGGGGATCGTCTGCGTCATGAGCGGCGGCTTTACCCAGCGGGGGACCGCCGCCGCCCTGGACCGCTCCGCCCGGGCGGAGATGGCCCTCCGGGGCGGGGCGGACCTGGTGCTGGAGCTGCCCCTTCTCTGGGCGGCGTCCTCGGCGGAGCCCTTCGCCCGCGGGGGCATCCAGTGTCTGCTGGATACGGGGGTGGTGGACACCGTCGCCTTCGGCAGCGAGGACGGCGATCTCTCCCGGCTGGCCACGGCGGCCCAGGCCCTGGACAGCGCCGCCCTGCAGCCCCTTCTCCGGGCGGGCCTGGAGGAAGGGTTATCCTACCCCGCCGCCCGTCAGAGGGCACTGGAGGGCCTTGTAGGGCCGGACGGGCGCTGTCTGGAGACGCCCAACAACAGTCTGGGGGTGGAGTACCTCCGCGCCCTCCGGCACTGGGGCCAGGAGGACGTGACCGTCCTGACCCTTCCCCGTCAGGGGGCGGGTCATGACAGCCGGCAGGAGCAGGCGTGGCCCTCCGGTTCCCTGCTCCGCCGCTGGATGTGTGATGGGGAGTGGGAACGGCTGGAGACTGCCCTTCCCCCGTCGAGCTGGGCAATCACCGTCCGGGAGCGGGAGGCTGGCCGCTGCCCCGCCCGGCTGGAGGCCTGTGAGCGGGGGGTACTGGCCCGGCTCCGCTCCATGACGGAGGAGGAGCTGTCCGCCCTCCCGGACTGCGCCCCAGGGCTGGAGCAACGCCTGGCCCGCGCCGCAGGGGAGGCAACCACACTGGCTCAGCTCTACGACCGGGCCAAGACCCGCCGCTATCCGGAGGCCCGCATCCGGCGCATGGCGCTCTGGGCCTTTCTGGGACTGACTGCCGACCGGCGCCCGGAACGGGCGCCCTATCTCCGGGTGCTGGGCTTCAACCGCCGGGGCCAGGCGCTGCTCCGGGAAATGAAAGAGCGGGCAAAGCTTCCGGTGGTTCTCCGCTCCGGACAGATACGGCAGCTGAGCCAGGACGCCCAGATCGTCTTTCAGGCGGAGTGCCGGGGGGAGGACCTGCGGCAGCTCTGTCTGCCCCGGCCCGGCCTGGGGGGACAGGAGTGGCTCAGGAGGCCCGTCTGTCTGACCAGTCCTGATTCAGACGGATGGGACTGATGGAGACGGCCAAATTCAGCAGACCGTCCAGCTTGGCCTCTCCCCGCTCCACCGTCCGGGAGACGGTGGAGATATTGATCCCCAGGCAGAGAGAGGTCTCCTGCATATTCTCCCGCAGGAGATAGTAGTGCACCATGCACTCGGTCTCCCGCGGGGTGAGCCTGTCCCGCAGGGCGTTCACCAGGGCCAGCTGGTATCGGTCCAGGGTGGGGTCAAGCTCCGGGTGAATGACGTGCCGGAGCAGGTGGGCTGCTTTTTGGGCGTAGGGCTCCCCCCGGCGATAGATAGGTCTGGACATCTTTTTTTCCTCCTTGCTGCAAAAAGTTTTCATCAGGTATTGACAAACGGGTTCGATTCCGGTAAAATACTCCTTGCTGATTCCGAGAGAGCGAGCTTGCTGGTATAGCTCAGTTGGTAGAGCAGCTGATTTGTAATCAGCAGGTCGGGGGTTCAAGTCCGTCTACCAGCTTTCAGCGTAATTTCATATGGAGGAGTACCCAAGTGGCTAAAGGGGGCAGACTGTAAATCTGTTGGTTGACGCCTACAATGGTTCGAATCCATTCTCCTCCATCGTGACTGGGAACCGAGTATTCGGTTCCCGGTTCCTTTTTTGCCCTCGCCGGGCAGGCATGCGCGGGAATCAAACATTTGTTCTATCTGATGCAGATATCCTATCACCAAACGGAGAGAATGTCAAGGGGTATTTTATATTTTTCCCCGTATGGGGATGCGGAATAGAGTAAAAGGGCCGACGCACTGCGTCGGCCCGCTCTTTGCCATGTTGATTCGGTTATCTTCTCCGGCTGCCCTTGTAATTCCGGGGACGACGGGTGCCGGTGTAATTGCCGTATCTCCGCTTTGGGCGGAACAGGGTGAGCCGGAGGACGATCACCAGGACGACGATGACCCCCAGACCGACGGCGGCCTTGAGCCAGTTGTCGGAGATAAAGTCCTCCACAGCCTTTTTGGTGGCCAAAAAGGGGGACTGCTCCACCGAGGCGGCCGCCACCAGGTCTACTGTGCCGTAGGCCTCCCCCTCCAGATAGACCGTCAGGGTACCCAGCACGTCCCCGACCTCCACCGGAGCCTCCACCGAGTCCACCGTCTCGTACTCGATGGTAAAGCTGTCAGCGGTGATGTCGTTGGGCAGCAGGGCCTCCAGGGTGCCGGAGGGGACCACCAGCACGCTGTCCACGTCCACCCCCAGGGTCACGGGGACCTCCGCTACCGGGGTATCCAGGTCCAAAATGGAGTGGTAGGAGAAATTGCTGAATCCCCATTTCAGCAGCCGGGCGGACTCGGAAAACTGCATCCGGTGGGTGCCGTCGTTGTCCACCACCGTCTCCGCCCCCATGACCACCGAGATGAGAATGGTCCCGTCCTCCTCGGCGGCGGCCAGCAGACAGTAGCCCGCGTCGCTGGTGGAGCCGGTCTTGATGCCGATACAGCTGTCATAGACGTAGCCGGAATACTTTTTGCTGGTCAGCAGACCGTTGGTGTTGGAGAAGGTCCGCTCCTCGCTCATATTGGTGGCGGGGACGGTGTAGCTGTCGGTGGAGACGATGGTACGGAAGGTCTCGTTGCTCATGGCCGCACGGGCGATGAGATAGAGATCGTAGCAGGTGGTGTAGTGATCCTCGTCCTGGATGCCGTGGGGATTGGCGAAGTGAGTACCGGTGCAGCCCAGCTCTGTGGCCCGCCGGTTCATCAGCTCCACAAAGGAGGACACCGAGCCGGAGACCGCCTGGGCCAGAATGTTGGCCGCCTCGTTGGCGGAGGGGAGCAGCAGACAGTAGAGCAGATTCTCCACCGACATGACCTCTCCGATCTGGATGTTCTGGGTGCTGCCGTCGGAGGGGATGTCCAGCCAAGTCTCGCTCCCGGCGGTGATCTCCGTGTCCAGGGACAGATCGCCCCGCTCCACCGCCTCCAGCACCAGCAGCGCAGTCATTACCTTGGTGATGCTGGCAGGGTATACCTTGTCATAGGCGTTTTGCTCGTAGTAGATCTCGTCCTCGGTCATGTTCACCAGCAGGGCGGCCTGGGCGTCGATCTCCATGTCCGCCACCAGCTGGGAGAACTGGGACAGATCCTCCGCCTGGGCGGAGAGGGGGCTGGCCATGGAAAAGACCAGAACGACAGCCAGGAAAAGGGAGAGTAGTCGATAATGCTTCATGATTCGCTCCTGTATACACGCAGCGGGCCGAACAGAGCGGCGGCACGCAGAATTCGATTGGTCGCCCCCATTATACCAGACCGGGCAGGTCAGGGCAACGGGGAAACAATGGCAGCCACCCTCTCCTGCCGGGTTCACTCCGTTTCCAGCACCGTTCTCGCCAGAGTCAGGCAGACGACCTCCGCCGCCCCGGCCTCCAGCAGCACCCGGCTGCACTCCGACAGGGTGGAGCCGGTGGTGATGACGTCGTCCACCAGCAGAATACGCCTCCCGGCCACCGGGGCGTTTCGCCGGATCCGGTAGACATTCCGGACGTTTTCCCCTCTGGCCGTCCGGCCCAGGGAGGACTGGGCGGGGGTGTGTTTGACCTTTTTCAGCAGCGGGACCGGACGCAGACCGTAGTATTTGCCCGCCTCCTCCGCCAGCAGCCTTGCCTGGTCATAGCCCCGGCTGTGCTTTCTTCTGGCGCTGAGCGGCGCCCAGGTCACCACATCCGGCGGTGAGGAGAGGTTCTGCTCCAGGCAGTCCCGGAGAAAAACGCCGTATACCCGGTGATAATAGGAGCGTCCGGAGAATTTATACCGCCGGATCGACTCCCGCACGATTCCCTGATAGAACAGGGGCGAGAGGCAGAAGGTGAAATAGTCTCCGGAGCGCAGCGCGGTCGTTCCGTCTGTCCGGGGCAGCCGCCGCTCGCACGAGGCGCAGACGCCCGCCTCCGCCCTCGCTCCGGACAGGAAGTCCTGACAAAAGACGCATCTGGGCGGATAGACCAGGTTCAGCGTCCGGTTCCAGAGAGCGGCGACGGCGGACACGGGGGCTTTCTCCATTACCCGTCGTTCACGATGGTGATCTGGCCGGCCTCCATGGCCCGGAGTGCCGTCTTATGGCGTTCCGGGG
>JAJBTD010000048.1 GCA_020861055.1 Clostridiales bacterium
ATTTCAATCAATTTTTTCTTCAATTTCCTACTTGACTTCATACCATTGGACTTCTGGAAGGGATTCAAGAGCAATTTCAAGCAGGGGACCCTCTGCTTTTTGGCGCTGCTGGCGCTGGGGGCGGCTCTGTGGCTGGAAATCAGCTGGTGCGACCAGTTTGAGGGGGTAATGGCCCTGTTCCGGTATCCCCTGATGGCGATGGGCATCGCCGTCATCGTCCTGGCCTGCTATCTGTTCCCGGTGATGGCGGCCTTTCGGGTGACCTTCAGGGAGTTGCTGGTGGATTCGGTGTACTTCGCCGTAAAGCGGCCGGTCACCACCGTCGCCATGCTCATCGCCAACATCGCCCCCATGGCGGTGACTTACCTGGACCGGGGAAATCTGCCCACCTATGCCTTTCTGTGGGTGCTGTGCGGCTTTGCCGTTATCACCATGTTCAACGCCAGCATGCTGCTGAAATCCTTTGCGCCCTATCTGGAACAAAAAGAAAAAGAGGCGTCCGCCCCCGACGAGGGCCATGTGCAGACGGAGGAGGAAATTCTCTCCGACATGGAAAAGCTGGGGATGTGAGGCCTCCAAACAGGAGGAATGGTCAATGACTCAGGAGTTTCAGACCCGGCTCGCAAGCCGATACGACGAGCTGCGACAGCTCTACTGCGCCCTTTACCCGGGCAGGGAGGACACCCTGACCGGGCTGCTGTCCACCATGGAGGGGATGTACCGGGCCAGACCGGAGGACCTGAAGCGGTCCGACCGGCAGCGGGAGTCCGACCCCGGCTGGTACCGCAGCCGGGAACGTCTGGGGATGATGCTCTACGTCAAGCCCTTTGCCGGCGATCTGAACGGCGTCCGGGACAGGCTGGACTATCTCCAGGAGTGCGGGGTGAACTACCTCCATCTGATGCCCCTGCTGGAAAGCCCCAGGGGCCGGAGCGACGGAGGCTATGCCGTCTCCGACTTCCGGCGGGTGCAGCCGGAGCTGGGGACCATGGAAGATTTGGAGGCCCTGACCGGGGACTGCCGCCGCCGGGGCATCTCAGTCTGTCTGGACTTCGTCATGATCCACACCAGCGCGGACCACGAGTGGGCCCGCCGGGCCAGAGCCGGGGAGCGGGAGTATCAGGAGCGGTATTTCTTCTACGACAACTGGGATATCCCCAATCTGTACGAGCGGACGGTGCCTCAGGTGTTCCCCACCGACGCACCGGGCAACTTCACCTGGCAGGAGGATCTGGGGAAGGTGGTCATGACCACCTTCTACCCCTATCAGTGGGATTTGAATTATGCCAACCCGACCGTGTTCCGGGAGATGACGGAGAACCTGCTGTTTCTCACCAACCGGGGCATCGACGTGATACGGCTGGACGCCGTCCCCTACATCTGGAAGCAGCTGGGGACCAACTGCCGGAATCTGCCCCAGGTGCATACTCTGGTGCGGATGCTGCGCATCGTCACCGAGATCGTCTGCCCCGGAGTGCTGCTGCTGGGGGAGGTGGTCATGGAGCCTGCCCTGGTGGCCCCCTACTTCGGCACACCGGAGCGGCCGGAGTGCCATATGCTCTACAATGTGACCGCCATGTGTACCACCTGGCACACGGCGGCCACCCATGACGTGCGGCTGCTGCGGCACCAGCTGAACCAGGTGGCCGCCCTCCCCAAAGACTACACCTTCCAGAACTACCTCCGCTGTCACGACGACATCGGCTGGGGGCTGGATTACCCCTTCCTGTCTCAGTTCGGCATGGGTGAGGTGCCTCACAAGCGGTTTTTGAACGATTATTTCACCGGAAAGCTACCCTATGGGGCCAGCCGTGGGACGCTGTACAACGACGACGAGCGGCTGGGAGACGCCCGGCTCTGCGGCACCACCGCCTCCCTCTGCGGGCTGGAGACGGCGCTGGAGACGGGGAGCGCCGCTATGACGGAGCAGGCGCTGTCGCTTGACTTGATGCTCCACGCCTGTATGCTGTCCCAGAGCGGCATCCCGGTACTCTATGCCGGGGACGAGGTGGGCCAGTGCAACGACTGGGGCTATCTGGACGACCCGGAAAAGGCCGGAGACAGCCGCTATCTCCACCGGGGGGCTTCCGGTGGGAGGAGGCGGAGCGGCGGCAGGAGCCGGACACCGTCCAAGGGCGGCTGTTCCGGGGGCTTCGGCAGCTGGAGACGGTACGTCAGTCCGCCCCCGTCTTTGACGCGGACGCGGATTTCTGGACGGCGGACGTGGGGAACGACGCCGTGCTGGCCCTGGGCCGGTACAAAAACGGGGAGAAGCTCTACGGCCTGTACAATTTCAGCCCGGAGCCGCAAAAGGCGTGGCTGGACGAGACGGGTGATTATACCGACCTGATGGGGGAACGGCAGGTGGTCAACCCCGGCGTTCTGACCCTGGGCGGGTATGAGTTCCTGTGGCTGGAAAAGCGGGTGTGAGCTGGGAGGTACAGTATGAGATATGACGTGACGGCCATCGGGGAGCTGCTCATCGACTTTGCCTGTGTCAGCACGGACAAGGGCGGCTACCCCACCCTGGCGGCCCATCCCGGGGGCGCGCCGGGCAATCTGCTGGCGGCCCTCACCGCCTACGGCTGCAGGACGGCGCTGCTGGGCAAGGTGGGGACGGACGCCTTTGGCAGTCTGCTGCTGGATACCATGGCCCGGGCGGGCATTGAGACGGCGGGCATCGTGTCCGACCCGGACTGCTTCACCACCCTGGCCTTCGTCACGCTGGACAGCACCGGGAACCGGACGTTCAGCTTCGCCCGAAAGCCCGGAGCGGACACCCGGCTGCGGGACGCAGAGCTGAATCTCTCCCTGATCGACGACTGCCGGGACTTTCATTTCGGCACCCTGAGCCTCACCGACGACCCGGTGCGCACCGCCACCCAAAAGGCGGTGGCCTACGCCCGGGAGCGGGGCAAGCTGATTTCCTTTGACCCCAATCTTCGCAAGCCTCTGTGGAAAGACATGGGCGAGGCGAAGCGGCAGATGCTGTGGGGCGCGTCCCAGGCGGACATCGTCAAGATCAGCGACGAGGAGGTAGACTTTCTCTGGAGCTGTACCCCGGAGGAGGGGGCGGAGCGGCTGCTCCAGGACTGTGGGGCGAAGCTGGCGTTTGTCACCCTGGGACCGAGGGGCTGCTATTTCTCCAATGGAACTGCCTCCGGCACGGTGGAGACCCCCTCCGGCATCCGTCCGGTGGACACCACCGGCGCGGGGGATATCTTCGGGGGCAGCGTACTCAGCCGCATCCTGAAAACCGGCAAGGCCCCGGAGGCGCTGACCGAAGCGGAGCTGCGGCAGGCGACCCGCTTCGCCTGCTGCGCGGCCAGCCTCTCCACCCAGCGGTACGGCGGCATCTCCAGCGTCGTGCCGGAGCATGAGGTGTGGGCTGTACTGGGGGGAGCCAAAAAGACAGGCCTGACCGGAGGAGGTTCCGGTCAGGCTTTGCTTTTGGGCGTAAGACTGCCCCCTATTCTATCGTTTTTTCTCGCCTCTTTACAGGAGGCATCTCTTTCCTCTGTTCGCTCACTGATAATATATCTTGGGCGGGCCTTGGTTTCCAGGTAGATTTTGCCGATGTACTCACCGATCACGCCCAGACACAGCAGCTGGACACCGCCCATAAAGCAGACAATACAGATAGTGCTTGTCCAGCCAGCGATCGTCCTTCCCAAAAGGCTGCTGACCACCGCCCATATAATTCCGACAAAGCTCAGAACGGCGATGATCAACCCCAGGCCCGTAATCATTCGAATCGGTTTGACCGATAAACTCGTAATACCATCAAAAGCCAACGCCAGCATTTTCTTTAGCGGGTAATGGCTTTTCCCGGCTATCCGCTCCGAGCGCTCATAGTAAACGCTGGTGCTTTTGAAGCCAACCAGGGGAACCATACCCCGCAGAAAGATATTTACCTCTTTGAAGTTTGCAAGCTCCTGTAAAACCCGGCTGCTGATGAGTCGGTAATCTGCGTGGTTGAATACCACCTCTGCACCCATCCAGTTCATCAGCTTATAAAAGCCCTCTGCGGTGAACCGTTTGAAGAAGGTGTCCGTATCCCGTTCGCTCCTGACTCCATAGACGACCTCACAGCCGTCCAGGTAGGCGTCCACCATGGCGTCCATGGCGTTGATGTCGTCCTGCCCGTCGCAATCGATGGAAATCGTAATGTCGCAATGGTCTTTTGCCTCCATCAGACCGGCAAGGACGGCATTCTGGTGGCCCCGGTTTCGGCTCTGGGCAATGCCGATGTAATGACTATCTTGACGAGCCAGCTCTAAAATAATATCCCAAGTTTTGTCTTTCGACCCGTCGTTAACAAACATTATGCGGCTATTGTCGCTGATTTTATCTTGATTGACCAGCTCGGCCAGCTTGCCCAAAAACAGCTTGCTGGTGATAGGAAGCACTTGTTCCTCATTATAACAGGGAACAACGATGTAAAGACACGGTACCCGGTTCATTGATTTTTCCCCCTATAGAACGTTCCAGTACGATTCCTATTCTTCCGCCACAGGGCCATCCTCAATATCAGCTGTTAAATTCTCATAGCATTCATATCCATATATGATAAACGCATCTGACTGGTAAATGATGTTTTCTTCATTCAACGATGGATAGAAATCGATTTTTTCCAGCTGATTCGTTCGAAGCAGCACAAAAACAGAACCTTCAGGCACGGTGCTGGCATGGCTTTTCAATTGGAGCCACTCATATATTTGATCAATGGACCGAACTTCTGCTGAATCTCCCCAATCTCTGACATCGATCTCGCCGTCAGACAGCTCTGTCAGAATGTTGGCGTTCCAGAATGTTGCATATCCTTCCTTATACCCTTCTGATACGAGGAAATCGGCTACCGTGCTGTACTCGGCCCCGTTGCGGGAGAAATTATAATAAGCGCTTCCATCCAGGTAGCTCAGATAATTGCACCCACAGCACAACACCATTCCTGCCGCAAGGATCCCGCTGACCCATTTTTGACAGGATACCTGCCAATGGCTCTCCTTCAGCCCCAGCACGACAAGAGGAAGCGCAAAGGTGAGAACAGGGATATTATACCTGTGGTTATAACTCATACTTGTAACAGTATAGAGCAGGGCAAATACAACGATGCTGATCAAATAGAACAAGGAGCAGATATAGTATTCTTCTGAGCAGTGACGTACTGCTATTCCGCGGAAAAGGATAACGGCCAGCAATACCAGCAAAAAGCAGCAGAATATGTTTGAAATGGATGCAAACGAGAAAACATCTCCTGTCTGGAAGCCGAAGAAGCTCAAAATCCCGTTGATTACCTTCATGAGAGAATCCAGGGAAATGTCCTGATACTGAATCGTTTCCCAATTCCGGTAGGTATAAATCTCTGACAGAATACAACTGTTAATCAGGTATCCTGCCACAGAAAAGAGCGATGCTACCAGAGAAGCAGTGAAAAAGCGCCTCGTCCTCCGCGTTTCAGGACGCATTCGCTTCAATCGGATGGACAGGAACAAAACTGCGTCCGTCAATACGAGGGGAATATACAGAATTGCAAGCTGACGCAATCCTCCCATGCCAGCGCCGATGGACAAGAGACAGAGCACCGCCAGCAGGATTTTGGGATATTTTCCCTCGCATTTGCTGTATTGAAAGAGTAAGCCGAAAGTGAAAAAGGTGATTGCGATGTGCGGGATATAGTACAGCCCTGTGATTGTAAACGAAAAATAGTTGCATGAAAGCGGGAGGAGCAGGCAGATTGCAGAAACAGCAAAATACTTTTTCAATCCAAGCTGCCTACAAAGATAGTAGTAACTGACCAGTAAAACGAGCCAGCACAGGACGCTACCGACCAGTCGGATGGTGTGCCAGTCGTTAAACAACCAGAACAGGGGAGTAAAAATCAGCTGTGTGTTCAGGACTCTCAGCTCAGTGGAGTAATACCACGATTCGGAAAGTATAGCTTTTCCCTCTGACAGCAAATTTGCCCGGACCATTTCGCTGGCCATATCGGAATCCAAAATGGAATCAACGTTCCGATCCATAAAAACGCATAATACGACAAATACATAGAAGAGACATACATATGGAATGATCGATTTGAACCGCTCTCGCAGAGTCGGTCTTTTAAGGCTCATATGGTCGCAAAGAGCAATTACCAGAGCAAATACAACGGAAAGGGCAAAGTATTTGCAGGCAAAACGATGAGATTCGTTTAATCTCTCGAAAATTTGGGTATAGCGACCAAAACCGACATAAAGCACAAACAGCATCAATGCATTCGTGCTCAGCGTGTACGCGCCATAACGGAGCACACGCTCTGAAATCCTGCCCTGTACGTGCTCATACCGGTCTTTTATGATATACACAAGCAGCGAAGGGAGAAGAACACAAATCGTTGCGATCATAGACTCGATAGCCTCCCGGAGTGAAAAGGTGTACCTTTTCAAAGTTCGCAGCATCTCGTTTTTCCTGCTACGTTGATTTGATTTCGGCTTGGAAAAGCATTGCAAAGAGAATATTCTGATGCTATAATAGAACAGCTGATTTTTGAGAGGAAAAATTGTAAAGGTACGCATTTTCATATTTTGCACGTTTTGTCTACTTCTCCCTTTCCAGTTTTCGAGCCTTGGAGTAAAACGTCCCCTCCGGCAGCCCGCACAGGGCGGCGGCCTGTTTCAGAGAGATTTCCTTGGCTCGCCACGCCTGATGCACCTCATAGAAGTTCTCCGGCAGCGGCCTTGGCGGGCGGCCGAACCGGCCCCCCTGGCCTTTGCCGCCGCAATACCTTCAGCCTGTCGCTGTCTGATATTGGTCCGCTCGTTTTCCGCTACAAAGGACAGCACTTGCAGTACAATATCACTCAAAAAGGTTCCCACCAGGTCCTTGCCCCGGCGGGTATCCAGCAGGGGCATGTCCAGGACGACGATATCCACCCCCTTGTCCTTTGTCAGAATCCGCCACTGATTTTGAATTTCCTCATAGTTTCTCCCCAGACGGTCGATGCTCTTGATGTAGAGCAGATCGTCTTTTTTCAGCTTTCGCAGCATTCTCTTATACTGGGGCCGATTGAAGTCCTTTCCTGACTGCTTGTCAATATAGATGTTCTTTTCCGGGACATCTACCTCCCGCAGCGCGATCAGCTGCCTGTCCTCGTTCTGGTCTCTGCTGCTGACCCGGACATAGCCATATGTGATTCCCATAAAATTCCTCCTGTTTCCACGAAATTGGATCTGCCTCTGTCGTATCAATTGTTCCGGCCGTCAGCCTGCTGCCGGAAAGTGTCCTGTCTTTTGTAAAAAACGGTTGCATTTTCCCCGTTCACTTGCTATAATGTATTTAGCAAAAGTCAAGGGGTGGTCTGCCCCACAAAGAAAGGTCGTGAATCAGATGAAGACATATCCCGTCATCACCATCAGTCGGCAGTTCGGCTCCGGCGGCGCAGAGATTGGGCGTCAGCTGGCCTCCCAACTGGAAATCCCCTTCTATGACAACGAGATCATCGAGCTGGCCTCCCGTGAGAGCCACTTCGACCCCAAGCTCTTCCGTCGGGTGGAGGAGACGACTGCTACCAACAGCTTCCTATACGCCATCAATCGCCTGGGCGCGGGCAGCGCCTACTCCATGCCCATCAGCGACCAGCTCTATTCTGTTCAGTCCTCCATCATCCGCACGGTGGCTGACCAGACCCCTGCGGTCATTGTAGGCCGTTGCGCTGACGACGTGCTGAGTGGATACACCCGGACGGTGAATGTGTTTATTCAGGCTGGTTTGGAGGCCCGGGTCGCCCGGACTATGGAGCGGCTAGCCCTCACAGAGAGCCGGGCCAGAGCCTACGTCAAGCAGATCGACAAGAGCCGGGCCGCTTACCACAACTTTTACTCCGACCGCACCTGGGGCCGTCGGGAGAATTATCATCTCGTTATCGATACGGACGACTTGCCCTTTGATGCAGCCGCCTCGATCATCAAGACCTACGTCATGGCAGTTATGGGCCGGGAGATGGAACAGGCCCGTGAGGAGCTTTCCGAATGAGACAACGCTGAATCCTGGTAAAAAAGCAAGCGGCTCCCTCCTGATTCGGAGGTGAGCCGCTTTATTACGCTTCGCTGCATATCCCTTGACGGGGAGCCATTGAGGGAGTAGAATGGTTCCAATGCAGCCGGGACAGCTTCGGGGGCTTCTTTTCTGGCAGGACAGTTAGCGCCCGCTAATGCTTTCTCCGTCTGCTGTCGTGTAATAGAACAGGAGGAACTATTGATGGAATCCACAAGCAGCATTACATTAGAGGCCCTGAGCCAATTTGAAGCCCGGTTTGACGCCCAGCGAGCCAATCGGGTGGCTATGAATGCCGTCACCGGCAACGGTCTGCTGAAAGCTGCCAAGCGGCGGGAGGCCGTTCAGAGCGACATCCACGCCTTCTCTGTCTCCCTGAATCAAGGGGAAATCACCAATCAGAAGCAGAGCGGTCGATGCTGGATGTTTGCAGCCCTGAACACCATGCGCTTTGAGGTCATTCGGAAGTACAAGCTGCCCCGTGACTTTGAGCTGTCTCAGGCCTATCTGTTCTTCTATGACAAGCTGGAGAAGTCCAACTATTTCCTGGAGAATATCCTGGACACCCTGGAGGAACCGACCGGCGGGCGGCTGGTCTCCTTCCTGCTCCAGGCCCCGGTGGGAGACGGGGGACAGTGGGATATGCTGTGTAATCTGGTACGCAAGTACGGCGTGGTGCCCAAGGCCGCCTATCCGGAATCCGTTGCCTCCTCTGGTAGCCGGGAGATGGACGCCTATCTCACCGAGAAGCTGCGGGAAGACGCCTGCATCCTGCGGAAGCATTATACATCCGGAGCGGACGTCGCCGATCTTCGGGCGGAAAAGGAATCCATGCTGGAGGAGATCTATCGCCTGCTGTGCATCTGCCTGGGCAAGCCCCCCAAGGCTTTCAACTTTGAGTACCGTGATACGGACCACGACTTTCGCCGGGCGTCCGGCCTGGCGCCTCAGCGCTTTTATGCGAAATATGTGGGCATGGTGCTGGACGACTATGTGAGTCTCATCAACGCTCCCACTTCCGACAAGCCCTATGGGCACAGCTATACCGTCCGTTTCCTGGGAAATGTGAAGGAGGGTCGGCCTGTTCGCTATCTGAATCTGGAGATCGACAAGCTGAAACAGGCCGCTATCGCCCAGCTGAAGGACGGTCAGCCCGTCTGGTTCGGCTGCGACGTGGGCAAGCGCTCTGAGAGAGCGGACGGCATTCTGGATCTGGACGTCTACGGCCTGGAGGACCTGCTGGATACTCGGTTCACTATGACCAAGGCGGAGCGGCTGGACTACGGCCAGAGCCTGATGACCCACGCCATGGTGTTCCAGGGGGTCAACCTGGATGAAAATGGCCGCCCCAACCGCTGGCGTGTGGAAAACAGCTGGGGCAAGGAGCCGGGCAAGGACGGTTATTACGTCATGACTGACCGCTGGTTTGACGAGTATATGTACCAGGTAGTGGTCAACAAAAAGTACCTCACCAAGCAGCAGCTGGCCGCCTACAACGCCGACCCCATCGAGCTGGAGCCGTGGGACCCCATGGGGTCGCTGGCGCTGTGAGCGCTTTTCGCTGATACAACAGGTGTAAAAAAGCTCCCCCGGACGAGACTGGGCATCTCGTCCGGGGGAATATGATTTTGTTTCAACAAGCTGCCGCTCAGGAGGTGTAGAGCAGGATACCTGCAATGATAATCAGGTTGCCAATCAACTGTCCCTTATTAAACTTCTCCTTGAGCAGGAAGTAGGAGAGGACGAGGACGAACACATAGGTAAAGGTGTCGATCACCGCTCCGTACTTCATGTCCACCGCCGTATAGGCGTAGGTGTTAAACAGGAGCACCGCAAAGGAAATGCCATAGGCAGTGATGACCCGCCAGTTCAGGTATTCCCGGATAAAGCTCTTATAGGTCATCTCCGAGCTCTGCTTGAGCAGCACCTGAGCGATGGCGGAGAAGAAGGTTCCCGCAAACATAATCAGGATAAACGGATGCATTTCCTATTCCTCCCTTTCCTTTTCCCCGTGTTCTGCGCTCAGGGAGACCACGATGACGCCCACCAACACGGTCAGCATCCCCAGGACGTTGCGGACGGTCAGCGTCTCATGGAAGATGAGTACCGCCCACAGCTGGCTCCAGACCAGGTAGAGGCTCCGGTTTGCGTAGCCAATATTCAGGGGGAAACGCTTGATCATCTTCTGCCAGCAGATGGCGTAGATAAAGCAGTCCAGGAACATCAGGAACAGATAGAGGTATAGCATAGGGTTGGTCAGCCCGCCGGAGACATATTCTCCGGATGCCAGCTTGGAAAAAACGCTGGTCAGGGAGAAAATCACCACGCAGAGATGCAACAGAATCAGATTTTTTGCTCGTTCCATAATTCCTCCAGAGACTTTCCGTTGACGGAGATGCACCGATAGACCCGATCTATCAGCCCGTCCAGCGCCTCCTCCCGGCAGGCAGGGGCGACCACATGGCCAATGCGCGTGGTGCCGTTTTGCATGGTCTCCTCCGGATGACCCACCGGATAGTCCAGCATCACCTCTGTACAAGCCTGTCTGACCGCCGCCAGACCGTCCTCATCAATGCCGGTGATCACCCCGTCCACCGGACTCATGAGCAGCTTTGCCATGCAGGGGCAGGTCTCCGCCTGAGGCGTGAAGTCCAGAGGGATGCCCAGAGCATTCTGCAAAATCTTCTCGTAGAAATTGATGCCGTAATAGGTGGAGATCAGCTCCGGGATGCAGGTCGCCCCCGTCCGTCCACCCATCTCCAGCACGGACACTGTCTCTCCATCCACAAGGACGTCTGCATTGAAGGAGCAGTTGTCCAGTCCCAGGGTCTTCACCGCACGGTCCATCTGTACGCCGATCTCCCGCTGCACCCTCTCAGATCCGTGATAGGGGAGTCCGTGTCCTGCCGGGATGGTGGTTCGTCCGCTGCGATACAGGAATTTCTCGTGGGGGGCGAAAAAGACCAGTTTCCCGTTCTGTATCACCCCGTCCACGCCGATCTCTACGCCGCCCATCATTTTTTCCACGATCACATAGGGACGCCGGGTGTTGGCCGCCGCCTCCCGATAGGCGTCCTCCAGCCCGTTCGGGTCATGCACGATGGTAATGCCCCGGCTGCCGGAGCTGTCCACGCGCTTGACCACCACGGGGAAGCCGATCTTCTGCGCAGCGGTCTTCACATCTGTCAGGCTGTACGCCCTGTGGAATTCCGCCGTAGACACATCTCCCTGCCGGAACGCCTCTTTCATGTCCGCCTTGTCCGTCGCCATGAGAGCGGCCTGCTCCGAGATGCCCCGCAGCCCCATATGGCCGCAGACATAGCCGATGGTGGAGACGGCCACGTCGGTTCCGGTGGTGCAGATACCGTCGATTCCCTCCGCCTGTGCTGCGGCGAGGATGGCCTCCCGGTCGGTGGTGTTGATTTCCCAGGCCTTGTCCGCAAGCCGAAAACCGGGATAATCCCCCGGAATGCTGGAGACGATGGTATACAATCCCATGCGTTTTGCCGCACGAATCAGAGGCACCTGATAGATGCTGGCGCCCAATATCAGTATTTTTGTCATTGTGTTCTCCTGGACGGAGAGGAGACGCGACTCCCTGCCGGGATGGCTGCTCCGTCGATGTCTGCCGTTCCGGCCATATTGACCGTCTCACGGATGATGTACTGGGGCGTATTGTTCAAAATCAGGATAATTTTCCCCAGATATTCGCCGATCACGCCCAGTACCAGCAGCACCAGCCCGAACAGCATCACCACGACGCAGAGAGTGGACGACCATCCCACAGCCACATCCGGATAGATGATTTTGTTGATGACCACCAAAATGGCAATGATAATGCCCGCAAATACCGAGAACACGCCGAGGAAAAAGGAAACCCGCAGGGGAATCACGGAGTAGTTCCAGTAGCGGAGCCAGAGGTTGATCAGTTTTCGCAGGGTGTAGCCGGAGGTGCCGCTCTCTCGCTTAAAGTGCTCCACCTGGACGTTTCCGATGTTGTGGGTCACGCGGTAGAAGATGCCGTCGATATAGGGATTATAGCTGTCATACTTGATGGTTTCCGCCTGTACTGCCCGTGTGATGATCCAGAAGTTGCTGGAGGAGATTCCCTTTGGGCGCTCCAGCATGATGCGGGATGTGACTTCGTTGATTTTGCTGGTCAGATTCTTGGCGGCGGAATTTTTCCGTTCGGGGTATACGCCGTAGACTAGGTCATAACCTTCCTCCAGCTTGTGAATGAGCCGGAAGATCTGGGACGGGTGGGTCTGCATATCATCATCCATACCCAGGACGCAATCGCCCACAGCGTAGTGCAGGCCGCACATCAGCGCGTTGTGCTGCCCGAAATTGCGCATGAGATTGACGCCCCGGACATTTGGATATTCCGCCGCCAGCTTTTGGATTTCTGCATAGGTGCCGTCCTTGGAGCCGTCGTTGACCAGGACAAATTCACAGGTATAACCGTCGTTTTTGTCAAATTCCGCCATTACCTGCTCGACCACCTTGCGGATGGTCTTCTCCGAGTAATAGCAGGGGATTACCACTGAAACCAACATTTCCTTCCCAACCTTATCTCACATTGTCTTGTTGCCCTGCACCGGAGGACATCACATAGTCGAAAAACAGAGGCGTCCCTCCCGTATGGAGGAACAGGATACGGTTGTGGTCGATGCCGGACGTGCGCAGATATTCCGTCATTCCCCAGAACGCCTTGCCCGTATAGATTGGGTCCAGTGGGATGCCGTTTGACCGGTATTGCTCCCGGATGACTGCTTCGATGCGCCCGTCATACTGTCCGTAGCCGGCCTGCCGGTACTGATCCAGCAAAATGATTTCGTCTTCAAAATCGTCGGGCAGGACAGCCCCCTGGGCCGAAAAATATGCCCTGATGCCGGTACGGATGACCTGCCGCGCCCGGTTGGTCTCTCTGGAGGAGATCAGGATACCCATGACCTTTTTCCGATCCCCTGCCAGCAAATGCCCGCAGATTAGACCGCTCTGGGTCGCTCCTGTGCCGGAGGGGCAGAAGATATAGTCAAACTCCCACCCGTTAGCCCGTTCAAATGCCTGTATCTCTCCATATGCCTCGGCGTAGGCCTTCGCTGCCACGCCCTCGTTTCCTGTTCCGGTGCGGTCTCCGTAGATATAGTAAGGAATACCGCCCTTTTCCCGGACCAACTCCATCGCACGGTCCACCGTCTGAGCGATCTCATTTTTTGCACAGGGGAGGATTTTGGTATCCGTCCATTCGATGAGATGGGTGTTGCCGGTGGGCGATGCGTCCTCCCCGGCCTCGTGGGAGCAGATCATCAGGCAGGGCGTTCCCCGGCTACGGCACAGATCGGACAGCACACGGCAAAGATTGGAATGTCGGCTGCCGTAGATAATCATGGTGTCGCTGCCCGTTCGTTTACTATCCGCAGTAATCTGCTCTGCAATGCGCACCTTGTTACCGCCCAGAGACAATGTCAGC
>JAJBTD010000212.1 GCA_020861055.1 Clostridiales bacterium
CCCCAGGAGACCTTTACCCCCGTGGAAGTGTTTGCCAGGGAGACAGAGGGCTGGGCCAGGAATAAAATCGAGCAATTAGTCACATAGTCGCTGATGACAGATCCTGCATAGGCGCAGACGGTGTAATAATAGGTAGTGCCGCTGCTGGTACTTACTGCTGTGTCCGTATAGGACAAGGTGTCGCTGGACAAGGTATCGATTCTTTTCCAGGAACTTCCGCTGGTCTTGCGGTAGATATAATAGCCCTCTGCCCCATTGACGGCGTCCCACGAAACCTTCACACCGGAAGCGGCGTTGGAGAGGGAGACGGTGGGCGTGTCGAGGGATTCGACCTGGCTGGACTCAGACACAGCATTCGCTTCGTCCTCATCAGACTGGGTGAGAGTGCTCCAGGTGACCTGGCTGCCGGTGGCGGTCAGATCAAGGGCGAACCATGCGTCGGCATATTCTTCCAAAACAAACGCTGTGCATTCGGTGTCCCCGAACCAGTTAGAGAGAGCCGCCAGGGGAGCGCCCAGGAAGGTGACGGACTCCAATCCGGCGCAGCTGTAAAAGGCGTAAGAGCCAATAGAGGTCACCGAGGCGGGAATGGTCAGCTCGGTCAGCCCGCTGCACCTTTGAAATGCCCCGCTCCCGATGGTGGTCAGCGTGTCCGGCAGCTCCAGCTCAGTGAGGCTGTAGCAGTTGAACAGCGCCCGGATACCCAGCTCTGTGAGTCCGGACGGGAGGGTCAGACTGGTCAGGCTCGTACAGCCGTAGAGCACATTCATGGGCAGGACGGTCACCCCGTCGGGAATGACCAGACTGGTCAGGCTGGAGCAGTTATAGAGGGCGGATTTGCCCAGCGAGGTCAGCCCATCCGGAAGGGCCAGCTCGGTGAGACTAGAGCAGACGCCAAAGGCGCCGCTGCCAATCTCGGTCACTGTAGAGGGAAGCGTGATGTCGGTCAGAGCGGAGCACAGATAGAAAGCCCGGTAAGGAATCTCTGTGACGCCCTCAGGAATGACGACAGAGGTCAGTTCGGTGCAGCCGAAGAAGGCGCAGTCGCCAATTTTGGAGACGGTGCCGGGAAGAGAGACTGAGACCAGATTGGCACAATCCTGGAAAGCATAGGGAGCTACCGAGGTGACCCCCTCCTCGATCTGAACCGCCGTCACCGCAGACCGGATGGGGTACCAGACGGCGTAGCTCTCGTCCCAGGTATCGACCATATCCCCTGTGCCGCTGATCGTGAGCAGTCCGGACGAGGCCAGAGACCAGGTGACGTTGACCCCGCAGGTTCCGGAGGGATAATAGTGTTTATCTGTATAGGAGTATTCGCTGAGGACGTTTCCATCTTTATCGATGCAGCGGACGGCATAGGAGTAGGTGTGGCACAGGCCGGCGTCAGTATCATGGTAGGAAACCTCCGTCTCGCCGTCTCCGGAATAGGAGGCATAGCCCGCCTGCTTATATTCGCCGCCGTCGGTGCTGCGCAGGATCTGATAGTACGCATCGTCTACCACGTCCCAGGTGATGCAGACATAGGAGTCTTCCAACCCGATCACGGTGTTGATGCCGGTGATCTGAGGGGCAGAATAGGTGACGCTGCTGTCTGACGTGTCGGCAGAGGCAGCGTCGTCATCCGATGCCTCGACGGTGGATGTATCGTCGCTTTCCACCTCAGCGGCCAGTGCGGGCTGGGGAAAAACGGAAAAGAACAGGCAAATTGCCAGCAGAAGAGCGGAAAGACGTTTCGCAAGAATCGACATGAGTTCCTCCTTGAATGCGGGGGTGAGTATTGCTGGTAACACAATACCACGTTTTGTCATAATTTGCAACATAATATCTGACGTCCTCGGATAGAAAACGGCGAGCCGCGCTCCGGGCTTGCGTTTTCCTGTCGCTTCGGGTAAAATAAAAATCGATTACGGCCAAAGAGCCAGAGGGAGGCGTCGCTATGGACGCACGTCTGGAGCGAATCCTGTTCCGGGTACAGAAGCCCGCCCGCTATACCGGCGGGGAATATAACGCAGTCATCAAGGATAAGGCTCAGGTGGATCTCCGCTTTGCCTTTTGTTTTCCCGACACCTACGAGATCGGAATGTCCAACCTGGGCGTCCGCATCCTCTACGGCGTCATGAACGGGATGGACGGGGTCTGGTGTGAGCGCTGCTTTGCCCCCTGGGGGGATATGGAAGCGGAGATGCGCAAGGCCGACCTCCCCCTGTGGGCGCTGGAGAGCGGCGACCCCATCCGGGATTTTGACATGATCGGCTTCTCCCTGGGATACGAGATGGCCTACACCAATGTTTTGAATATGCTGGACCTGGCGGAAGTGCCTCTGCACACCTGGGAGCGGGGAGACGACGACCCCATCGTCATGGCGGGGGGCACCTGCGCCTACAACGGAGAGCCGCTGGCGGACTTCATCGACCTGTTCTCCCTGGGAGAAGGGGAGGACGTGACGGTGGAGATGCTGGAGCTGTACCGGGAGGTGCGGCGCACCGGCTGGAGCCGGAGGGAATTTCTCCGCCGGGCGGCGCAGATCCCCGGCCTTTACGTCCCCTCGCTCTACAATATCACCTATCACGAGGACGGAACGCTGGCCTCCATTACCCCGGAGAAGGGGGTTCCCCCGGTGGTAACCAAGCGCATCGTTCAGAACCTGGACACCGCCTATTATCCCGTCAAGACCATCATCCCCTCCACTGAGATTGTCCATGACCGGGTGATGCTGGAGGTGTTCCGGGGCTGCATCCGGGGCTGTCGGTTCTGCCAGGCGGGGTACTGCTATCGCCCTGTCCGGCCCAAAAGCCCGGAGGTGCTCATCGAGCAGGGGATCGCCTCCTGCAAGGATTCCGGCTATCAGGAGATGACCCTCTCCAGCCTCTCCACCAGCGACTACCGGCCCCTGGCGGAGCTGTGCGACGGTCTGCTGGACTACTGTGAACCGAGAAATATCAACCTCTCCGTCCCCTCCCTCCGGGCGGACAACTTCTCCATGGCGCTGGAGCAGCGGCTCCAAAAGGCCAGGAAGAGCTCCTTTACCTTTGCGCCGGAGGCGGGGACCCAGCGGCTCCGGGACACCATCAACAAAAACGTCCGGGAGGAGGACCTGCTCCGCTCCTGCCGCACCGTCTTTGAGGGAGGCGGCAACGCGGTGAAGCTGTACTTCATGCTGGGCCTTCCCACCGAGACGGACGAGGACGTGGTGGGCATCGCCGATCTGGCCCAGAAGGTTTACATGGTCTGGAAGCAGTACGGCAGCAACCGGGCCAGAGGGGTGCGTATCACCGTCTCCACTGCCTTCTTCGTCCCCAAGCCCTTCACCCCCTTCCAGTGGGAGGCGCAGATCTCCATGGAGGAGTACCGCCGCCGAGTAGCCCTCCTGCGCCGGAGCATCACCAACAAATCCATCATCTATAACTGGCACGACCCGGACGTGAGCTACATCGAGGCGGTCCTGGCCAGAGGAGACCGGCGGCTGGGCAAGGCCCTGGAGGCGGTCTGGCGCAGGGGCGGACGGCTGGACGCCTGGAGCGAGTATTTCAGCTTCGAACGCTGGATGGACGCCTTCCGGGAGGCGGGAGTCGATCCGGACTTCTATGCCTGCCGGGAGCGGCCCTATGAGGAGCTGCTGCCCTGGTCCATGATCTCGGTGGGCGTCCGTCCGCAGTATCTCTGGCGGGAGCGGCAGCAGGCCTACCGCTCTGTCATCACGCCGGACTGCCGGAAGCAGTGTACCGGCTGCGGGGCAGACCGTCTGCTCTGTGACCGGAAGTGCGACGCCCTCTATCCCATCTCCGCAAGAGAACGCCACGCAACGGAAGGGGAGGTCTGACCCATGGCAAAAATGCACGCCCACCGGCTGCTCTATGAAAAGACCGGACGGGCCATCTATATCTCCCATCTGGACACCATGGCCCAGTTTCAGCGGGCCTTTCTCCGGGCGGGGCTGGAGATCTGGCAGACGGAGGGGTATAACCGCCACGCCTACGTCTCCATTGCCCTGCCATTGTCCCTGGGCTTCTCCAGCCGGTGCGAGATTTTGGAGTTCGACCTGTTGAGCCAGGTCCCTCTGGAGGAGGTCCCGGCCCTGCTCAACCGGACGCTGCCTGAGGGGCTACGGGTGCTGTCCTGCTATGGGGCGGAGCGGCCCTTCAAGCAGATCAGGATGCTGGACTGGTCCATCACCATGGACTATGACAGCGGCGTCCCGGAGGGAGTGGAGGAAGGATTTCGTGAGTTTCTCGCCCCGGAGCACCTGATCGTTCGCACGCCCCCCAAAAACTCCAACCAGGGCTACACCGAGCAGCACCAGACCCCCATGGTCCACCGCTGGGCCATGGAGCCGGTGGGAGAGCGGCAGCTGCGCCTCTCCTGCAATCTGGCCGCCCAGGAGCCCAGCCTGAACCCTCAGCTGCTGATGGAGACCTTCTCCGCCCGGTATCCGGAACTGGCTCCGGACTTTGCCCGGTATCGCCGGGAGGAGGTATTTCAGGAAAATGGGGAAATTTTTCGGTAAAACCCCTTGCGTTTTCGTGTTTTGTATGGTATTCTTGACCAGTTGAATAAAGGGTGGTCCTCTGGGCTGCTGCGCTCCATACGTCAGGCGCAGGCCAAAACAGCGCCAAGAACGCCTATGAATCAGGAGGAAACAGTTATGGATCTCATCAAGGCACTTGACCAGAAGAATGTCAAGGCTGAGCAACCGGTCATCGAGGTCGGCAGCACCGTCCGCGTCCACATCAAGGTGACGGAGGGCGCCAAGGAGCGTATCCAGATCTTTGAGGGCACCGTCATTGCCAAGAAGCATGGCGGCGTGAACGAGACCTTCACCGTCCGTCGCATTTCCTACGGCGTGGGCGTGGAGAAGGTATTCCCCGTCAACTCCCCCAACGTAGTGAAGGTGGAGACAGTCCGTCGGGGCAAGGTTCGCCGGGCCAAGCTGTATTATCTGCGTGACCGCGCCGGTAAGGCCGCCAAGGTCAAGGAGAAGCTGTAATCCTTGGGCGAATAAAAAGGAGCGGGTGTCCGCTCCTTTTTTCGTAGGGAAAAATGCTGAAAAAGAGGAGGCGGACGCCGATGGACATTCAGTGGTATCCTGGCCATATGGCAAAGACCCGGCGGATGATCGGGGAAAACTTAAAATCGGTGGACGCCGTCACAGAGATACTGGACGCCCGCATCCCCCTCTCCAGCCGGAATCCGGAGATGGACAGCATGGTGGGGGACAAGCCCCGGCTGGTCGTCCTGAACCGGGCGGATCAGGCGGACGAGGCTATGAACCGTGCCTGGGTGGAGTGGTTCCGCAGCCGGGGCCAGGCGGTGCTGCTCACCGACTGCAAGTCCGGGGCGGGAGTCAATCAGTTCTCCGCCGCCGTCCGCGGCCTGCTGAAAGACAAGATCGAGCGCTGGGCGGAAAAGGGACAGACCGGACGCCCGGTGCGGGCGATGGTGGTGGGAATCCCCAATGTGGGCAAATCCACCTTTATCAACCAGGTGGCCCGGCGGAAGTCCGCCAAGGCCCAGAACCGCCCCGGCGTCACCCGTGGTAAGCAGTGGATCACGGTGGACCCCGGTCTGGAGCTGCTGGACACGCCGGGCATCCTTTGGCCTAAATTTGAGGACCAGCGGGTGGGGCAGCATCTGGCCTATACCGGCGCCGTCAAGGACGCGATCATGGACCTGGAGACCCTGGCCTCCGGTCTGATGTCTCTGCTCTCAGAGCGCTACCCGGAGGCGGTATCTGCCCGTTATAAAATCGACGTCTCCCCATCGGCGGAGGGCTGGGAGCTGCTGGAGGCCGCCGGACGGCGCAGGGGCTTCCTCATCTCCGGGGGAGAGGTAGATTTGGAACGGATGAGCCGGGTGCTGCTGGAGGAGTTTCGCTCCGGCAAGCTGGGCCGGTTCACCCTGGAGACTCCGGAGGAGGCGAAATAGACCCATGAGCGAAGTCCACGATTTTCTTGCTCTGGAGCAGGAGGCCCACGCCCAGGGCTATCCCCTGGTCTGCGGCGTGGACGAGGCGGGGGCCGGGCCCTTGGCCGGCCCGGTGTACGCCGCCGCCGTCATCCTGCCGGAGACGTTTGACCTGCCCTGGCTCAACGACTCGAAAAAGGTCACGCCCAAGCGGCGGGAGCGGCTCTTTGACCAAATTAAGGAGCAGGCCCTGGCCTGGTCGGTGGCCAGCGTAGACGAGAGGGAGATCGACGAGATCAACATTCTCAACGCCCGGATGAAGGCCATGGACCTTGCCGTTGGCGGCTTATCCCTTCGGCCCGATTTGGCGCTGGTGGACGGCAACCAGAGCCGGGGCATCTCCGTCCCCTGCCGGACGGTGGTACACGGGGACAGCCTCTCCGCCTCCATCGCCGCTGCCTCCATCCTGGCGAAGGTCAGCCGTGACCGGTTCATGGTGGAGCTGGCGAAGCAGTATCCCCAGTACCGGTTTGAGCAGCATAAGGGCTATGGCACGGCCCTCCACTATCAAATGCTGGAGCAGTACGGCCCCTGTCCGGCCCACCGGAGGAGCTTTCTGAAAAAATTCTATGAGAAACGACGTTGACCGCCGCCTGGGAGCCTGGGGCGAGGCGGTGGTCGCCCAGTGGCTGGTGCAGCACGGTTATGAGGTGCTGGGGCATCACCTCTCATACCGGGAGGGGGAGATCGACCTGCTGGCCCGGAAAAGCGACATTCTGGCCGTGGTAGAGGTCAAGCTCCGCACCGGCAGCTTTGCCACCGGCGGGGAGGCGGTGACTCTGCGCAAGCAGGAGCGCATCCGCAGGGCTATGGGCCGCTACCTCTCTCAGCACCCGGAGATGGACAGCTACTATATCCGCTTTGACGTCTGCCAGATCACGGCTCCTCAGGGGATGGGGACACAGCGCCCCGCTGTAGAATATTTGGAGAACGCTTTTTACTGAGCCCAGCCCACTTTCTCGCCCGGACAGCTTGACCGGAGGACCGTTTGATGTAATAATGAGATATCGTCGGGCGTTCGGCCTCCGGTCTGCGCCCGTTTCCCAACCAATACAGGAGGACAGTGATCGGCTATGTACTATGTAAGCACGAGAAATAAGAAGCTGGAATTCACTCCGGCCCAGGCCATCTCCCAGGGGCTGTCCCGGGACGGGGGACTGTTCCTGCCCGCCGCTCTGCCCCGTCTGCCGGGCAATGCGCTGGAGAGTCTGAAGGAGATGTCCTACCAGCAGCGGGCGGTGTACGTCATGGGCCTGTACCTGACCCACTTCACCACCTCTGAGCTGACTGCCTACACCAGTCGGGCCTATGGGCCGGACAAGTTCGACACGAAAGAGGTGGCTCCCGTCCGCAGGGTGGACGAGAATACCTATTGCCTGGAGCTGTGGCACGGTCCTACCTGCGCATTTAAGGACATGGCCCTTCAGATGCTGCCCCATCTGCTCACAGCCTCCATGCGGAAGAACTACGATCACCGGCCGGTCTGTATCCTGGTCGCCACCTCCGGCGACACCGGCAAGGCCGCCATGGAGGGCTTCCGGGACGTGGATAAGACCAAAATCCTGGTGTTCTACCCCAAGGACGGCGTTTCCGAGGTCCAGGGCCTCCAGATGAGGACCCAGGAGGGGGACAACGTGGGGGTCTGCTCCGTGGTGGGCAACTTCGACGACGCCCAGACCGGAGTGAAGCGGCTGTTCTCCGACGAGGGGCTACGGGAGGAGCTGGCCGAGAAGGGTCTGTTCCTGTCCTCCGCCAACTCCATCAACTGGGGCCGGGTGCTGCCTCAGATCGTCTACTATATCTCCGCCTATTGCGACCTGCTGAAACAGGGGGCCATCTCCAACGGCGACGCCATCAACGTCTGCGTCCCCACCGGGAACTTTGGCAACATTCTGGCCGCCTACTATGCCAGGGAGATGGGCGTTCCCATCCGTCGGCTGATTTGCGCCTCCAACGACAACAACGTGCTCACCGACTTTTTGACCACCGGCACCTATAACAAGAACCGCCCGTTCTACAACACGGTCTCTCCCTCCATGGACATCCTCATCTCCAGCAATCTGGAACGGCTGATTTTCGCCCTCTCTGGAAATGACGATGAGCGCACCCGTGGGTATATGGAGCAGCTGACGGAGACCGGCTGCTACACGGTGGATGAGGACATTCGGAAGAAAATTCAGGCGGTATTCTCCGCAGGCTACACCACCGAGGCCGCCACGAAGGAGACCATCGGCAAGCTGTGGAAGGAGCACAAGTATCTCATCGACACCCATACCGCCGTCGCATTTCACGTTCTGGAGCAGTACCGGGCGGAGACGGGGGACGAGACGCCCACCGTGGTCGCCTCCACTGCCAGCCCCTTTAAGTTCCCGGACGCCGTCCTGGAGGCCATCGGCGTGGAGGAGCTGTCCTCCGGCGCAGGTCTGTTGGATCAGCTCTCCCAGGTCACCGGAGCGGAGATCCCCCGGCCTCTGGCGGGACTGCGGGACAAGAAGGTGCGTTTTGACGGCTGGGTGCAGAAGGAGCAGATGAAAGCGGTCGTCACCGGTTTTTTGAAGTGATATGGCCCTCTATGCCATCGGAGACCCCCACCTGTCCTTTGGAACAAACAAGCCCATGGACATCTTCGGCCCGGCGTGGAAGGACCACCCGGACAAGCTGAGACAGGGCTTTCTGGAGAACGTCCGACCGGAGGACACGGTGCTCCTCTGCGGCGATTTGAGCTGGGGGATGAATCTGTCCCAGTGTGAGGCGGACTTCCGCTTTCTCAACGATCTGCCAGGGAAGACCAAGCTGCTGCTCAAGGGGAACCACGACTACTGGTGGACGACGGCCAGTAAGATGGAACGCTTCTTTCAGGAGAAGGGATTGGATACCTTCCGGCTGCTCCACAACAACTGCTGGCTCTACGGGGAGACCGCCCTCTGCGGCACCCGTGGTTGGTTCTATGAGCTGGAGCAGGCGGGACACGACGAGAAAATGCTCCGCCGGGAGTGCATTCGGCTGGAGACGTCCCTGAAGGCGGCGGGTGATCGGGAGAAGCTGGTCTTTCTCCACTATCCGCCTGTCTACCAGGGATATCGGTGTGAGCCGATTTTGTCTCTGCTCCGGCAGTACGGCGTCCGCCGCTGCTGGTACGCCCATCTGCATGGGGCGAGCTGCCGCCTGGCCATCGAGGGGACGGTGGGGGAGACGGAATTTTCCCTCATTTCAGCCGATCATCTGAATTTCGCACCAAAAAAAATTTTGGATTGACGCTGTTTTTTCACAGAAAACAGTAGAAATCTCTTTTCAAGTCTGTTACAATATCAGACTGATGATTTTGAAGAAACGGAGCGCAATCATGCTCCGCCGAGGAGGAACACCCCCATGAACGTGAAAAACGTAGAGAAAAAGGAAAACAACACCGCTGAGCTGTCTGTAGAGATCAGTGCCCAGGAGTTTGACGCTGCGGTCAACAAGGTCTATGCCAAGGTAAAGGGCCAGATCGCTCTGCCCGGCTTCCGCAAGGGCAAGGCCCCCCGGAAGCTGGTGGAGAAGATGTACGGAGCCGACGTGTTCTATGAGGACGCCATGGAGGAGCTGTACCCCGCCATTATGGAGGAGATCACCAAGGACGAGTCCCTGGAGATCGTGGGCTATCCTCAGACGAATGTTCAGTCCATCGGCGCCGAGGGCGTGGCGCTCACCGTCACCGTGGGCCTGATGCCTGTGGCGACCCTGGGCCAGTACAAGGAGATCCCCGCCCCCCGTGCGGAGGTCACCGTCTCCGACGAGGAGGCCGAGGCCGCGCTCCAGCCCTATATCAGCCGGGCTACCACTCAGGTTGCCGTTGACCGTCCCGCCCAGATGGGCGATACCGCGGTCATCGACTTCGAGGGCTTTGTGGACGGCGTAGCCTTTGAGGGCGGCAAGGGGGAGAACCACGAGCTGAAGCTGGGCTCCGGCTCCTTCATCCCCGGTTTTGAGGACCAGCTGGTGGGTGTCTCTGCCGGAGAGGACAAGGACGTGGTCGTCACCTTCCCCAAGGAGTACCAGGCAAAGGAGCTGGCCGGGAAAGAGGCCACCTTTAAGTGCACCGTCCACGAGGTCCGGGAGGAGCAGGCTCCCACCCTGGACGATGAGTTTGCCAAGGACGTCTCCGAGTTCGAGACCCTGGACGAGTTCAAGGCCGATCTGAAAGCGAAGAAGCTGGAGGAGAAGAACAAGAGCGCCGACGAGGCGTTCCACCAGTCCGTCATGACCGCTGTGGTCAACAACGCTCAGATGGAGATTCCTGATACCATGGTGGAGTACGAGACGGACAAGATGATGGAGAATTACGAGTCCCGTATCCAGAGCATGGGCATCACCCTGGACAACTATCTGAATATGATGGGCACCAACCGGACGGAGTTCCGCGTCTCCATCAAGGCCAGCGCGCTGCGTCAGATTCAGCAGGAGCTGGTGCTCAAGGCCGTCGTCGAGGCCGAGGGCATCGAGGCCACCGAGGAGGAGATCGACGCCCATGTGACCGAGCTGAGCGAGGAGTACGGCATGGAGGAGGACAAGATCCGGGAGGCTCTGAACGACGAGACCCTGGCCCGGGATGTCAAGCTGAAAAAGGCCTCCGAGCTGATTTATGCCAGCGCCGTGGCCACCGCCCCCGTGGAGGAGACTGCCGCCGAGGCCGAGAGCGCCGACGCAGAGTAATTTCATTTGAGAACTGACCGCTGCCGAACGTTCCTGCGGCGGCGGATGAGAGAGAAACAGAAGGGCAGAATTTCGGTATATCCTCACAGAAGAGCTGGGTATACTGTACCATCATCTCTTCGTGTTTATGAAAAGGAGCGTAACATTATGAGCTTAGTACCCTATGTAGTGGAGCAGACCAGCCGGGGCGAGCGGAGCTACGACATCTTCTCCCGCCTGCTCAACGACCGCATTATCTTCCTCTCTGAGGAGGTCAACGACACCACCGCCTCTCTGGTGGTGGCCCAGCTGCTGTACCTGGAGGCTCAGGACCCGGACAAGGACATCCAGTTCTACATTAACAGCCCTGGGGGCAGCGTCACCGCAGGCATGGCCATCTATGACACCATGCAGTATATCAAGTGCGACGTGTCCACCATCTGCATCGGCATGGCCGCCAGTATGGGCGCTTTCCTGCTCTCCAGCGGCACCAAGGGCAAGCGGATCGCCCTGCCCAATGCGGAGATCATGATTCACCAGCCCTCCGCCGGCACCCAAGGCAAGGTCACCGATATGGAGATCGACCTGGAGCACTTCCTGAAAATCAAGGAGCGGTTGAACGAGATCCTGGCCAACAACACCGGCAAGACTCCGGAGCAGGTCAAGGCGGATTCCGAGCGCGACCACTGGCTGACGGCCAGCGAGGCGAAGGAGTACGGCCTGATCGACCAGATCTATGAGCATCGGTGAGCGGACGGCTGACTGCTTCGCTGTAACAGACAGAAGAATGAGGAGATTATATGGCAAAAAAGGACGATAGAAGGATGGTGTGCTGTTCCTTCTGCGGAAAAAGTCAAGACAGGGTCGAGCGTATTATCGCAGGCCCCAACGTCTATATCTGCAATGAATGCGTCCAGCTTTGCAACGAGATCCTGGACGACTCAGAGGATTACTTTGACGAGGGCCAGGGGCGCTATGATGTGGAGATTCCGGATGTGATTCCCACTCCGGTGGAGATTCGCCAGATTCTCGATCAGTACGTCATCGGCCAGGACCAGGCTAAGGTGGCCCTTGCTGTGGCGGTCTACAACCATTATAAACGAATTTACTTTGGCGGCGGCGAGGATGTGGAGCTGCAAAAGTCCAATATCCTCCTGCTGGGGCCCACCGGCTGCGGCAAGACCTACCTGGCCCAGACTTTGGCCCGTATTTTGAAGGTGCCCTTCGCCATCGCCGACGCCACCACGCTGACCGAAGCCGGCTATGTGGGCGACGATGTGGAGAACATCCTTCTGCGTCTGGTACAGGCCGCCGACTACGACATCGAACTGGCCCAGCGGGGGATTATCTATATCGATGAGATCGACAAGATTGCCCGCAAGAGCGAGAACACCTCCATCACCAGGGATGTCTCCGGCGAGGGCGTACAGCAGGCGCTGCTGAAAATCCTGGAGGGAACTGTGGCCAATGTTTCCCCCCAGGGCGGTCGGAAGCATCCCCATCAGGAGTTCATCCAGATCGACACCACCAATATCCTGTTCATCTGCGGCGGCGCTTTTGACGGCATTGAGAAGATCATCGAGAGCCGTCTGGACGACCGGAGCATCGGCTTCGGCGCCAGCGTTCAGACGAAGAAGGAACGGGAGGAACGGGATGTCCTTTCCCACGTTCAGCCCCACGACCTGATGAAGTTTGGCATCATCCCGGAGCTGATTGGCCGTCTGCCGGTGGTCACCACCCTGACTGCCCTGAACCGGGAGCAGCTGGTGCGCATCCTCACCGAGCCGAAAAACGCCCTGGTGAAGCAGTACCGCAAGCTGCTGGAGTACGACCATGTAGAGCTGGAGTTCCAGCCGGAGGCCCTGGAGGCCGCTGCCGACCTGGCGCTGGAGCGGGGCATCGGCGCCCGGGGACTGCGGACGGTGCTGGAGGCCTCTATGAACGATCTGATGTACGAGATCCCGTCAGACCCCTCGATTGCCAAGGTGACCATCACTCCGGAGAGCATCCGGAAGGAGGGACAGCCGGAAATTCAGCGGGATTCGGAACGGCTCCAGCGCCCGGCACCCCGGCTGGGAGCAAAGACGCTGAAGGAGATGCAGCGGCAGCAGCGCCGCAGAGGCACCGCCTCCTGATTGCCTGAGAAAATCTTTCATTGGCCGCAAGACCGCCTTACGACGGTCTTACGGCCTTTTCCCTTCATGGAGGTATTCTATGAGTGAAGCGAACATCACCATCGAGGAGGGACTCGTCCTCCCGACGCTGGCCCTGAGAGGGCTGACGATTTTCCCCAATATGCTTGTCCATTTCGATGTGGGCCGTCAGACGTCAATGAAGGCACTGGAGCTGGCTATGGAGCAAGATAACCGGGTGTTCCTGGTGGCCCAGAAATCTGTCATGGTGGAGCAGCCCGAACAGAACGATCTGTACCGGGTAGGAACGATCTGCACCATTCGCCAGCTGCTCCGACTGCCGGACGACAATGTGCGGGTCATGGTAGAGGGCCGCAGCAGAGCTGCGCTGCTGGAGCTGGTACAGGAAAAGCCCTGTCTCACCGCCGCCGTCCAGGAGATTCCCGCTTCGCCTGCGGAGACGAGCACGCCCCGGAGCGAGGCGGTCATCCGTCAGGCATATGAACTGTTCGGCCATTACGGAGAGCTGTCGGAGCGGCTCTCCGCCGATTTGCTGCTGAATGTGTTCAACAGCCGCGATCCGGGGTATATCGCCGACTATATCGCCCAGAATATCCCCCTGCGGGGGGAGGATAAGCAGTCCATCCTGGACGAGCTGCGCCCGGTCCGCCGCCTGGAGAAGATGAACAAGCTCCGGGCGCGAGCGATTCAAGTGCTGTCGGG
>JAJBTD010000223.1 GCA_020861055.1 Clostridiales bacterium
TCCTCCGTCTGGGACCCGGAAACCATCCAGGCCTGCCGGGACGCAGCGGTTCCCCTGCTGTAAGGCTCCCCTATTTTTCCCGATCACCCTCTTGCGCTTTCTCCCGGTTTATGCTACCATATCCCCGACATCAGACTCTGACGCCAAAGCAGTGCTGCGGGGAAAGACGGGATGCTGCAAGGCCGCAGTACGTCCATGCCCTCAGGCATGGACGTTTTTTGGCGTTTGGGGTGCCAAAACAGGAGGACATTTACCATGAAAAAGAGACTGCTTGCCCTGCTCATGGCCCTTGCCATGATGCTTGCCCTGGCCGCCTGCGGCAGCGCAGAGACGGAGACGATCACGACGGAGGAAACCGCCGACGCCGCCACAGAGGATGCGGCAGAGGAGGAAGCCGAATCGGAGGATGAAACGGAAGCCGAGGCGGAGGCAGAAGCCGAATCCGAGGCGGAGGCCGCTGAGCCAGAGGAAACCGAGGATACCGACGAGGCAGAAACCGTCGTCACCCGCATCGGCTCCCTGAAGGGCCCCACCTCCATCGGCCTGACCGAGATGATGAGCTGGGACTCCGCCGATTACAGCTTTACCATGGAGACGGACGCCTCCGCCCTGCTGACGGAGATGGTCTCCGGTGAGCTGGATATTGCCCTCATCCCCGCCAACGCCGCCGCCATCTGGAATACCAAGATCGAGGGCGGCGTCACCTGCATCGACGTGAACACCCTGGGCGTGCTCTACGTCATCAGCGCAGACGACTCCATCGCCTCCATCGAGGACCTGGCGGGCCGGACGATCTACCTCCCCGGTCAGGGAACCTCCCCCGACTATGTGCTCCAGTATCTCCTGGCTCAGCACGACATGAGCCTGGACGACGTGAATGTGGAGTACCAGTCTGAGGCCGCCGAGGTCATCGCCGCCCTCACCGCCGACCCGGAGGGAGTGGGTCTGCTGCCCCAGCCCTCCGTCACCGCCGCGCTGAACAAGCTGGAGGGCTTCTCCATCGTCCTCGACCTCACCGAGGAGTGGGGAGCCGTGTCCGACACTGACCTGATTACCGGCGTCACCGTAGTGCGCACCGCCTTCCTGGAGGAGCACCCGGAGGAGGTGGCGCAGTTCCTGACTGACCATCTGACCAGCACCGCCGCCGCCAATGAGGATGTGGCCACCACCGCTCAGCGGATGGTAGACCTGGGCATTCTGGAAAGCGCCGCCGTAGCGGAGACCGCCATTCCCTACTGCAACGTCACCTGCGTCACCGGCCAGGACATGAAGGACATGGTCTCCGCCTATCTCCAGGTGCTCTACGATCTGGAGCCCTCCTCTGTGGGCGGGACGCTGCCGGGGGACGCGTTCTACTACCTTGGGTAAGGCAAGGCTGAAAAAGCTGCTCATCGCCCTGGGATGGCTGGCCCTCTGGCAGCTGGCCAGCCTCTGGGTGAACCAGAGCGTCATCCTGGCAGGTCCGGCGGAGGCGTTTCAGGCCCTGCTGGCCCTGGTCGTCACCGCCGAATTCTGGCAGACGGTGCTGTTCACCTTCCTGCGCATTTTGGGCGGCTTTGTTCTTGCCTTTGCGGCCGGACTGGCCGCCGGGGGGCTGGCCCACCGGTTCCCACTGGTGGGGGATATTCTGGCCCCGGCGGTGACGGCCATGAAGTCGGTGCCCGTGGCCTGCTTTGTCATCCTTGCCCTGGTTTGGGTGGGCTCCCAGAACCTGACCTTTCTCATCGTCTTTCTGGTTGCCTTTCCCATTCTCTACCTCCAGACGAGAGAGGGGCTGGAGCGGGCGGACCGGCAACTGCTGGAGATGGCCCAGGTGTTCCGCCTCTCCCCTTGGCGGCGGTTCCGGTATGTCTATCTCCCCGCTCTGCTACCCTCCCTGGTCAGCGGGTGTCAGCTGGCGCTGGGGATGAGCTGGAAATCCGGAGTGGCGGCGGAGGTCATCGGCACGCCTCTCCACTCCATTGGGCAGCAGCTTTACTTTGCGAAAATTTATCTGGAAATCGACGACCTGTTTGCCTGGACGTTTGTGATTCTGGCCCTGAGCGCCCTGTTCGAGCGGGCGTTTCTCAGGCTGCTGGGACGCGTTGCCCGAAGATTGGAGGGGACCGATGATCTACGGCTGTGAAGGGCTGTGCAAGCGCTACGGCCCATTGACCGTGCTGGACAGGGTCAGTCTGTCCTTTCCCGCCGGGGCCTGCGTGGCGATTATGGCCCCCTCCGGCAGCGGTAAGACCACCCTGTTCCGTCTGCTGGCAGGGCTGGAGGCCCCGGACGAGGGGCGGCTTCTGGGCTTTGACCAGTCGAAAATTGCCATGGTCTTTCAGGAGGATCGGCTGTGCGGGCATCTCTCCCCTGTGACCAATGTGGCCTTGGTGCAGCCAAGGCCGGACCGGGCCGCCATTCGCCGGGAGCTGGAGACGATTCTTCCCTCCGGCTGCCTGGACAGACCGGTCAACACCCTCTCCGGGGGGATGAAACGGCGGGCGGCTATCGTCCGGGCGATGCTGGCCCCATCAGACGTGCTGCTCCTGGACGAGCCGTTTACCGGTCTGGACGAGGAAAACAGGGAGAACGTCATTCGCTTCGTGCGGGAACGGCAAAAGGGCCGCCTGCTGCTCATGACCACCCATCTCCGGGAGGAGGCGGCGGCTCTGGGTGCGGAGATCGTCCGCCTGTGAGCCCTTTCGCCGGGATGCAGCTGCCGCACGGCGCACACACTCATCATCTCATTCACAGTTCAAATTTTCCTTGCATTTTCCCCATCATTATGATATAAGTAAAGATGCTAAACAGCGATGAAGGAGAAAATAGCGGGACCCACCCTTTCAGAGAGCCTGTGCCACCGGCTGAAAGCAGAGGCAGACGTTCCCCCGCTTGGTTCGCTCCGGAGCTGCCCGGGGGAAAGACCGGGCCGGGACGCCGCCGTTACCGGGCGTCAGAGCGCATCGGGACTGCGGTCCCGGTGAATTTCGGGTGGTACCGCGGAAGACCGTCTTTCGTCCCGTTTTCGGGAGGAAAGACGTTTTTTTGTCGTGAAGTCACCCCTGTTCCCTTTTATTTCCATTCCAAACAAGGAGTTGTCACACACATGAAAGAGCAACTGGCAAAAATCCGGGAGGAGGCCCTGGAGGCCATCCGCAACACGGATGTAGACTCCGCCCTGGACGCCGTCCGGGTCAAGTACCTGGGCAAGAAGGGCGAACTGACCGCCCTGTTGAAGCAGACCGGCAAGCTCCCCGCCGAGGAGCGCCCGGTGGTGGGGCAGCTGGCCAACGAGGTGCGCACCGCCCTGACCGACGCCATCGCCGCCCAGAAGAAGGCCCTGGCCGCCTCCGCCATGGAGATGCGTCTCGCCGCCGAGACGGTGGATGTGACCATCCCCGGCGATCGCACCGAGCTGGGCCATATCCACCCCCTGACCAAGGTAGTGGACGAGATCACCGACGTATTCACCGGCATGGGCTTCGAGGTGGCCGACGGCCCGGAGATCGAGCTGGCCGCCTACAACTTCACCCGGCTGAACACCGAGGAGGGCCACCCTGGCCGCGAGTGGACGGACACCTTCTATATCACCGAGGGCCACGACGACCCCAAGAACGACGCCGTCCTCCTCCGCTCCCAGACCTCTCCCATGCAGATCCGGGTGATGGAGCAGAAGCAGCCCCCCATCCGCATGATCGCCCCAGGCCGGGTCTTCCGGAAGGATGAGGCGGACGCCACCCACTCCCCCATGTTCCACCAGATCGAGGGCATGGTAGTGGACAAGGGCATTACCATGGCCGACCTGAAGGGTACCCTCAACGAAGTGGTCAAGGCCCTCTACGGCCCCGACGCCGTCACCCGGTTCCGTCCCCACCACTTCCCTTTCACCGAGCCGTCCTGCGAGGTGGATATGCAGTGCTTTGAGTGCAAGGGCAAGGGCTGCTCCGTCTGCAAGGGCGAGGGCTGGATCGAGCTGCTGGGGGCCGGCATGATCCACCCCAAGGTGCTGGAGGGCTGCGGCATCGACACCGACGTCTACTCCGGCTGGGCCTTTGGCATGGGCGTGGAGCGCCTGGCCATGCGCCGGTACGGCATCAAGGACCTGCGGCTGGTGTTCGAGAACGACGTGCGGTTCCTGAAGCAGTTCTGATTGCCACACGGAGAGAGCCTGAACAGAAAGGCTCCCTACAAAACACGATAGGAGCATGAATCTATATGAGACTTTCCCGTAAATGGCTGAATGAGTTCGTGGACTGCGGCTCTGTCAGCGACAAGGCGTTTGCCGAGGCCATGACCATCTCCGGCTCCAAGGTGGAGACGGTGGAGGACCATGGCGCTGAGTTCAAAAATGTGGTGGTGGGCCGCATCCTCTCCATGGAGCGGCACCCCAACTCCGACCATATGTGGGTGTTGGAGATGGATGTGGGCCAGGATGAGCCTATTCAAATCTGCACCGGAGCCTGGAACATCCACGAGGGCGACCTGGTCCCCGTGGCCAAGCACAACAGCCTCCTCCCCGGCGGCCACAAAATCACCAAGGGCAAGCTCCGCGGGGTGCTGTCCAACGGTATGCTCTGCTCCCTGACCGAGCTGGGCCTGGACACCCGGGACTTTCCCTACGGCGTTATCAAGCCCGCCGCCATCCTGGGAGACTACCACGTTCTTCCCGGTGAAAAGCCCTCCATCCCGGAGGACATCCAGCCCGGACATCGCATCTACGGCAAGATCGTAGCCGCGAAGGTGCTCTCCTGCTGGACGGTGGCCTACGGCGCCTATGCCCTGACCCTCGACGCAGGCAAGGGCGAGGTGGAGGTCACCACCGACTGCCAGAACATCCACGCCGGGGACATGATCTGCTACCACACCGGAGAGGGGACAGTGCTCACTCCGGCGGACATCCACGCCCAGCAGAAGGAGTTCCCCAACTGCATCGAGGACGGCATCTTCATCCTCAACGAGGACTGCCAGCCGGGAGACGACATCCCCGCCGTGCTGGGTCTGGACGACCACATGGTGGAGTTTGAGATCACCCCCAACCGCCCGGACTGCCTGGGCGTCATCGGCCTGGCCCGGGAGGCCGCCGTCACCTTCGGCAAGGAGCTGAAGCTCCACGAGCCGGTGGTGAAGGGCTGCGGCGATACCATCGTGGACTACGCCGACGTGGACATCCTCGACCCGGACCTCTGCCCCCGGTACTGCGGGCGTTTGGTGCGCAACGTGAAGATCGGCCCCTCCCCCAAGTGGATGCGGGAGCGGCTCCGCGCCTCCGGCGTCCGGCCCATCAACAACATCGTGGACATCACCAACTATGTCATGATCGAGTACGGTCAGCCCATGCACTCCTTTGACTTTGCCTGTGTGGAGGGCCATCATATCAACGTCCGCCGGGCCTATCCCGGCGAGGACATGACCACCCTGGACGGCAAGGCCCGGAAGCTGAAGGACACCATGCTGGTCATCGCCGACGAGAAGAAGCCCATCTGCATCGCCGGCGTCATGGGCGGCGAGAACTCCGAGATCACCGACAAGACCACCTCCGTTTTCTTCGAGTCCGCCAACTTCAACGGCGTCTCCATCCGCAAGACCGCCACCGCCCTGGGTATGCGCACCGAGGCCTCCGGCCGGTACGAGAAGGGGCTGGACCCCATGAACACTCTCCCCGCCGTGGAGCGGGCCTGCGAGCTGGTAGAGCTGCTGGGCTGCGGCGAAGTGCTGGACGGGGTCATCGACGTGGTGGCTCAGGACTTCACCCCCACCTCCCTCAAGCTGGAGCCGGACAAGGTCAACGGGCTGCTGGGGACCGACATTCCGGAGGAGGAAATGCGCAAGACCCTCCTGGCCCTGGGCTTCACCCTGGACGGGGACACCATCTATGTCCCCTCCTGGCGGGGCGACGTGTCCCACTACTCCGACATCGCCGAGGAGGTGGCCCGGTTCTACGGCTACAACAACCTGCCCACCACCCTCATGCGGGGAGAGACCACCCGGGGCGGCCTGAACCGGGTCCAGAAGGCCTCCAACTATGTGGGCCAGATCTGCCGGGGCCTGGGCTACAGCGAGATTTTGACTTACTCCTTTATCTCCCCCAATTACTACAACAAAATCCGCATGGCGGAGGACGACCCCCGGCGCAAGTCCATCACCATTCTGAACCCTCTGGGGGAGGACACCTCCATTATGCGCACCACCGCTATCCCCTCCCTGCTGGAGACCCTGGCCCGGAACTACAGCCACCGGAACCCCTCCGCCCGGCTCTATGAGCTGGCCCGGATCTATCTCCCCCAGGAGGGGCAGGAGCTGGCCAACGAGCGGAAGATGCTCTGTCTCGGCAGTTACGGCGGGAATCTGGACTTCTTCTCCTTCAAGGGGGCTGTGGAGACGGTGCTGGAGTCCCTGGGTATTGAGAACGCCCGGTTCGCCGCAGAGCGCAACGATCCCACCTTCCACCCCGGCCGCTGCGCCACGCTGACGGTGAACGGCAAGCTGGTGGGCGTCTTGGGCCAGGTTCATCCCCTGGTAAACGAGAACTACGGCGTGGAGCCGCCCATGTTCGCCGCACAGCTGGACTTCGCCCTGCTGCTGGAGGCCCAGAAGCAGGAGATCACCTATCTGCCGCTGCCCAGGTTCCCCGCTGTGGAGCGGGACATCGCCGTGGTCTGCGACACAGACGTACCTGTGGTGAGCCTGACGGACAGTATCTCCAAGGGCGGCAAGGGCCTGGTGAAAGAGGTCAAGCTGTTCGACATCTACACCGGCAAGCCCATCCCTGAGGGCAAGAAGTCCGTGGCCTTCTCCCTGCGTCTCCGGGCGGAGGACCACACCCTCACCGACGTCGAGGCGGACGCCGACATTCAGTCCGTCCTGGCCCAGCTGGAGCAGGACTGCGGCGCAGTGCTGCGGTAAGACAGTTTCTCTCACAAGCGCATCCCAAATCAAGATTAAAAGCAAGTGGAAGCTCCCTCTGTCTAGCAGGCAGAGGGAGCTTCCGTCTATTGCTGTTCGCAATATGTTATATGTCCACGACAATACTTGACATATTCTACAGATTGAGGCACAATATCAGCAGATTCCAGAACCGGCAAAAGAACTCTTTTGTTAATTTTTACACATAATTTACAGCATCATGGTATTCATCCCAGATACAAAACGATATACTCTTTTTGTGTACGCTAAAGATTTATGCGATCTGGCATTATAACGAGCCCATTATCGAATCATATTATGATAGAAAGAAGGCTGTTTCTTATGTTGTCATTCACAGAATACGTAATCAGCGCAGTTTTACAGATCGTGGTTTTATCTTTGATTCCATTCATCTGGTGGCTAATCACTGCACGAAAGAAGGAAGGGTTTCTGGCCTTGGTCGGCATCAAAAAGCCTGTAGTGTCGGATGGAAAGAAATGGCTTATCACAATGGCGGCTGTCTACGTCGTACTTTTTGTTGTGGGCCAGCTTGCGATTCTGCTTCGTGGTTCCATTGAGAATGAGTCTGATTTTATAGGGATGGGTGCGGCAGCGATCCCATCGATCATTGTGTGCGCAGTTTTTCAAACCGCCTTGTCTGAGGAAATATTTTTCCGCGGCTTCCTGCTGAAGCGTCTGACGGCTAAGTTCGGCTTTTTCAGAGCAAACATCATCCAGGCGGTCTTGTTCGGCGCTGCACATCTGATCATACTGCTCCAGTGGGATATCAGCCTGGTGGCCGGGATCGTCATTGTCGTTTATCCGATGTTGTCCGCAACAGTACTTTCGTATGTAAATGAAAAGCTGTCCGGCGGCTCCATCATTCCGAGCTGGATTATTCATGGCTGTCTTAATCTTCTTGAGTATTTAATCCTCGCTTTTTAAGGCAAAAGGACTGGATGCCGGAGTTATCATATGAGGAAGATATGGATCAGAATCCTGATCGTTTACATTGTGTACATACTATTTTGGCTAACAGAGTATCCGTATTTATACTGGAATACGTACTTATGCCGTCTGTGGGAGTGGATAGATCCGGCGTACCTGCTTGTGTTTTTTGTCGTTGGAATTATCTGCTGCGTGTGGGTAGGCAGGCAAAGCATCCGGGAGTTCAGCGGCAATATTTTCAGCAGAGAAAGCGGTATCGTTCTAACGATAAACGTGGTATATGCTCTTTTAGTTTTAGAAATTGGCTCGCTTCTGGGCAATTATGAAATCAATTGGGCAGGCGTCGTTTATCAAAGCATACTCTGCCTGATCTGCGTCGGCTTTACGGAAGAATGGATTTTTCGCGGCTTTATGGTCACGCAGTTGAACAGGGTATTAAAAAGCAAGAAGGCGGTGGTATTGGTATCTTCCGCCCTGTTTGCGATGATGCATTTACCTACCTATTTCAGATGGGTGATAGGTCCTGTTTCGTTGGGAGCCGTCAGCGCACGTCTGCTGGTCCCGTTTTTGATGGGAATCGTTTATTCACTCATTTTTATGTGGAAAAAGAACCTGTTCACCTTAATCGTGATACATGGCGTATACGATCTGATCGCAGAGATTGCATTCGACCAGTGGTATTATATTGCGTATGCGATCTATTGGGTCATGATGATTATCTATGTGATATACTGCTACAGAACCAGAGTAGAATCGGCCGACGCGCCTGGATGTTGCACTTATGAGACGGGGAGGATTTAATATGGAGAGAAAAACGCCGACAAATCGTTTCAGGATTGCTCTTGCAATCGTCTTAGCAATTCTGATCATGGTTGTCTCTCAGGGGGTCGCCGTACTGCCCTATATCATTTTGGATATTGCGGGTATCACCATGAATGAGACGGCGGCAAAAATTATGGTAGCGCTTTTATATCCGATCATTGCCTATTTCTGCATTGTTTTTCTGACGAGGAAGCTTTTGAAATACGACATGAAAGACGTGGGACTTACAGAATTTCGTATTTCCCTACCCGATGTCATTCTTTCGCTTCTTCTCCCGCTGATGGTCGCGGCCTGCTATTGCTTATTCGTTCCAGGTCATTTTCAAATATTGCCATTTGACCTTGATATCGCAGTGCGGTTATTTGCATCAATGCTGAGTACAGGCGTTGCAGTTGCCTTTGTGGAAGAGCTTATTTTCCGAGGTGTGATTGTGGGCGTTCTGGAAAGGGCTTCCAATCGAGTCGTCGCCGTAATCGTATCCTCCCTATTATTCGCTGTACTGCATCTGGTCACGACGGATTATTCGATTGCGGATTCGATTTTGGCAATACTGGGAATTGCAAGCATTGGCGTTTTGCTTTCCCTATTAAGGTTCAAAACCGGCAGTATATGGTCAAGCTTTCTTGTCCACTGTGTTTGGAATACTGTTTTTACCATTCTGTTGCCAATCTCAACAGAGACGGAAGATTCCATTGTTCCGTTCAGATATGTGCTGGATACGGACAATAAACTGATTACTGGGGGCTCGTACGGAATAGAAGGTTCCGTTATCGTCATCGTAATCTTTGGCCTCTGTTCTCTCATAATCTCCAAAAAATTGACAGGAGATCAGGCTGGCCAATAGGCAAGTCCTGTCAAGTCGGCAGACAGCCAGGACAAACGGGCCTGAGAATACTGTTTTTCACTGAAAGCGCCCCTGTCGGGAAGACAGGGGCGCTTTGTGTTTTGAAAAAACATTCTGTTATTTGCCTGCGTTTTTTGCCTGCCGGTTTTCTCTCTCAGCCCTTACGCAGCAGCTCGGTCAGCTCGTCATCGGACAGCACCGGGATGCCCAGCTCGTTGGCCCTGGTCAGCTTGGAGCCGGCGTTCTCCCCCGCTACCACATAGCTGGTCTTTTTGGAGACGGAGTCGGCCACCTTGGCCCCCTGGGCCTCCAGGAGCTGCTTTGCCTGGGCGCGGGTGTAGGAGGTCAGCGTCCCGGTGAGGACGAAGGTCTTGCCCGACAGGGCGCTGCCCACCGGCTGCTCTTTGCTGTCAAAGCTGATCCCCGCTTCCCGCAGCCGCCGGATGAGATGCTGAGACTGGGGAGCGGCGAACCATTCCGTCAGGCTCTGTGCAGTGATGCCGCCGATATCCTCCACCGCCGTCAGTTCCTCTGCGGTCGCCGCCATGAGGGCATCCAGGGTGGGGAAGCTCCGGCTCAGGGTCTGGGCTGCCTTGCTCCCCACCTGGCGGATGCCGAAGGCGGTGAGCAACCGGGCCATCCCCTGTCCCTTGCTCTTCTCCAGTGCCAGAGAGAGATTGTGGGCGGATTTCTGACCCATACCGTCCAGCTGAGCCACCTGGTTCTCGTCCAAGTCATAGAGGTCGGCAGGGCTGGACAGTAGACCGACGTTTACCAGCTGCTGCACCACAGCAGGCCCCAGGCCCTCGATGTCCATGGCCTCCCGGCTGGCGAAGTGGGTGATATTGCGCACCAGCTGAGCGGGACACTCCGCCCCCGTGCAGCGGAAAGCCGCTCCGTCCTCGTCCCGGCGCACTGGTGCGCCGCAGACCGGACAAACAGCTGGCAGATGGTATGGCTCCGTCCCCTCCGGCCTCCGGTCCTTTCGCACGCTGACCACCTGGGGGATGATCTCTCCCGCCTTTTGCAGCAGGACGGTGTCTCCGATGCGGATGTCCTTTTCCGTGATAAAATCCTGGTTGTGGAGGGTAGCGTTGGTCACGGTTGTCCCCGCCAGACGCACCGGGTCCACCACTGCTTTGGGGGTCAGCACTCCGGTCCGGCCCACCTGGACGACGATATCCCGGAGCACCGTCTCCTTCTGCTCCGGGGGATACTTCCACGCCGCCGCCCAACGGGGGAACTTGGCGGTGGAGCCCAGCAGCTCCCGCTGGGCCAAATCGTCCAGCTTGACCACCGCCCCGTCGATGTCAAAGGGATACCGCTCCCGGTCCTCCCCCAGCGCTGCGATGCGGCGGCTGATCTCCTCCTCTGTCTCGCAGACCGGGTGGTCGATGACGGAGAAGCCCAGCGTCTCCAGCCAGTCCAGAGTCTCGCTGTCGGTGGGGAAATCCCGGCCCTCGATGAGCAGCGCCTGGAAGATGATGCAGTCCAGACGGCGGCGGGCGGCGATCTTTGGGTCGAGTTGCCGCAGGGAACCGGCGGCAGCGTTTCTGGGGTTGGCCATCAGCGGCTCCCCCGCCTCCTCCCGCCGGGCGTTCAGCTTTTGGAATACCGCTCTGGACATATAGCACTCCCCCCGGACGATGAGCCGGTGAGGGGCGTTTTTCAGCTGCAACGGGATGGAGCGGACAGTGCGGAGATTCTCGGTGACGTCCTCCCCCACCTGGCCGTCTCCCCGGGTAGCGCCCCGGACAAAGACGCCGTCCAGATACTCCAGAGCGACAGAGAGGCCGTCCACCTTAGGCTCCATGACCCAGCGGTGCTGCTCCGACTGCTCCTCCACCTTGCGGAGAAAGTCCGTCAGCTCTCCCGGCTCGAAGAGGTCCTGGAGAGACTGGAGAGGCACCTCATGCCGGACCTCATGGAACTGGGACAGGGGCTGTCCCCCCACCCGCTGGGTGGGGGAGTCCGGGGTGATCAGCTCCGGGTGCTCCCCCTCCAGACGCTCCAGCTCCCGGAGCGCCATGTCATACTCGTAGTCGGACACGGTGGGGGCGTCCAGGTCGTAATACTGATGGCTCCAAAGCTCCAGCTTGCCCCGAAGTGCCTGGATCTCTGCCTGAATGTCCATTCTGTCACCTGTGCTTTCTCTCCCGCATAGAATAATGGGAGGTGGTGTTTCCGTGAGAAATAGGGGTCCCGTTCCGAAAATGCCTGGGAGCCGTCGGCGGCTCTCCCCCACCCGGCAGCTGGCACTCAGTCTGCTGGTCGGCCTGGGACTGGGTATTGGCGTCATTGTCTGGATCAGCTGCCAGCTTCGGCCCGTCATTCTGGCCGTCACCCAGGCGGAGCTGTCCAACCGCATCGCCCGGACCGCCGCCTCAGTGCTGGCGGAATGTGCTGAGGATGGCTCATTTCAAGACCTGGTAGAGCTGCACTATGACGACAGCGGCACTCTCTCCGCCGTCACCACCCGAATGGAGCAGGCCAACCTGCTCCGGGAGACGCTCACCGTCTCTCTTCTGGATGAGCTGGAAACCATGAAGAATACCACCGTCTCTGTCCCGATGGGAACCTTAACAGGGTTCTCCCTTCTCTCCGGTCGGGGATGGAGCATCCCGGTACGGGTGCTCTCCGTCTCCAGGGTGGAGGGGACCTTCGAGAGCGCCCTCACAGCGGCGGGAATCAACCAGTCTCTCCACACCCTGAATCTGGTGCTGGAGACAAAGGTGGTCTTGCTTTTGCCCGGCGGCCTGGCCACCCAGACGGTGAACACCCGGCTCACCCTGGCGGAGACAGTGCTGCTGGGACAGGTGCCGGACGCCTACACCTATTTCAGCCAGTTTGACAGCATTTCCGACGCCTCGGACGCCTATTTTGATTATGGGGCGGATGCAGATTAGTCTGCTCCGTTTTTCAGCAGCTCCTCCACCGCCAGCAGGATGCCCGTCTTGCCCGACTCGTAGGTCAGGCCACCCTGGAGATAGACGGTATACGGCTCCCGCATGGGGGCATCGGCGGACAGCTCGATGGAGGCCCCCTGAATGAAGGCCCCCGCCGCCATGATCACCGGCACATCATAGCCCGGCATGGCCCAGGGCACCGGGGTCACAAAGCTGTCCACCGGGGACCCGGCCTGGATGCCCTTGCAGAACTGCTCCACCCGCTCCGGCGTCTGGAGGGAGATCATTTGAATGATATCATGCCGCTCCTGCCAGGAGTGAGGCTCGGTATCGTAGCCCAGCTGCTCCATGATGCGGGCGGCAAAGACCGCCGTTTTCAACGCCTGGGCCACCGTATGGGGCGCCAGGAACAGCCCCTGATAGAGGGCGCGGTTGTTTCCCAGGGTGGCCCCGCACTCCCGGCCAATGCCGGGGACAGTGAGCCGGTAGGACGCCCGCTCCACCAGATCCGCCCTGCCGCAGAGATAGCCCCCCATAGGGGCCAGACCGCCGCCGGGATTTTTGATGAGACTCCCCACCACCAGGTCTGCTCCCACCTGAGACGGCTCCCGCTCCTCCACAAACTCGCCGTAGCAGTTATCCACGATGCAGACTGCCTCCGGGTTGGCCGCTTTCCCCACGGCGATCAGCTCCCCGATCTCCCGGCCGGG
>JAJBTD010000128.1 GCA_020861055.1 Clostridiales bacterium
ACGTCTGGCACAACTGGGTGCAGGTGTGAGCGCTCCCCCCGTAACGGCATATCGCCTCGGGGTATCCGAACAGGTTCCGGGCGGCGTTTTGTTTTCGGCCAGTCGTTCAAAAAAGCCGAAAATGAAACGTATGTTCTTGTTGTCTTCCTATAGTGGCACGTTTGTTCGATATATCTCGTTTCGTTTGGAGGTTTCTGAATCTTTCCTGAAATTTTCTCACTTTTGACTAAATTTTCACGTTTTGTTGTAAATTTTACAAATTCGTAACTAATTCTACCCGTTTCCTCCGAAATCATTCTGATTTTTTCCCGCCCATTTTGGTAGGCTTCCGAAATTTTCCGAATTTGACTTTGATTTTATTGTAAACCGGTGTTATACTATACCCGCTCTAAAAAATCGCACAAACTCCCTTTCCGGTGACGGGACTCCTGCCATTATCTGGCAGTTGACGGCTCTCCCGGTTTTATGATTATGTCCCCCTGGGGGATTTCCATTCTAAGCAAAGAAGGTGCCACCTTTGCAAAAATATGTGATCAACGGCAATAAGCCTCTCTATGGTTCTGTTGAAATCAGCGGCGCAAAAAATGCCGCTGTGGCGATTATTCCCGCCGCTCTCCTGGTGGAGGGCGTGTGTCAGATCGACAATATTCCCCAGATCAGCGACGTCACCCTCATTCTCCGCATTCTGAAGGAGCTGGGCGCAGACGTCCGGCTGGTCAACAAGCATATGGTCCAAATCGACTGCCGCCATATCACCAGCAGCACCGTGCCGGATGAGCTGTCCCGCCAGATGCGGGCCTCCTACTATCTCATCGGGGCGCTGCTGGGCCGTTTTGGTCAGGCAGTCGTCTCCATGCCCGGAGGCTGCGACCTGGGCACCCGCCCCATCGACTTCCACATCCGCAGCTTCCAGGCGTTGGGGGCAAAGGTGGACGTCATCGGCGGCTATGTCCACGCCACCGCTCCGGAGCAGGGGCTTCACGGTGCCACCATCTATATGGATCAGGCCTCGGTGGGCGCCACCATGAACACCATGCTGGCCGCCGCCCGGTCAGAGGGCCTCACCGTCATTGAAAACGCCGCCAAGGAGCCGCATATCGTCGACCTGGCCAACTTCCTCAACTCTATGGGAGCAGACATCATGGGTGCGGGGACAGATGTGATCCGCATCCGTGGCGTGCGCCATCTCCACGGCGGGTACTACTCCATCATTCCTGACCAGATCGAGGCGGGCACCTATATGGCCGCCGTCACCGCCACCGGGGGAGACGTGATCATTCAAAACGTCATTCCCAAGCACCTGGACTGCATCACCGCCAAGCTGGTGGAGATGGGCGCTCAGGTGGAGGAGCTGGAGGACGCCGTCCGCATCTCCCGCACCGGTGGACTGAGACGGGTCAACATCAAGACCATGCCCTACCCCGGATTCCCCACGGATATGCAGCCTCAGATCTCCGCCTGTCTCTGCATTGCGGAGGGGACCAGCATCATTAACGAGGGTATCTGGGAAAACCGGTACCGCTATGTCACCGAGTTCCGCCGGATGGGCGCCCATATCCAGGTAGACGGCAAGGTAGCCGTCATCGAGGGGGTCCCCCAGCTCACCGGAGCCCATCTCCAGGCCTGCGATCTCCGGGCCGGCGCCGCCATGATCGTGGCGGGTCTGGCCGCCGTGGGCACCACTGAGATCAGCCGCATCCACTATATCGAGCGAGGCTATGAAAACATCGTGGAAAAACTCCAGGGCCTGGGGGCGGACATCCGTCTGGTGGACTACCCCGACGAGAGCGCCCGTCTGGAAAACCGGGTGGGTTGAGCGAAGCTCTGACCTGTGCAATTATGTCAATCAATAAACACCGCAGTGGCAGCTGAGACTCCAGCCGCTCCTGCGGCGTTGTTGCGGTATCACACAGAGAGAAAGGGGCAGCGCAGCTTGCAGCTTTACACATTAGCCAGCGGTTCTTCCGGAAACAGCGCGCTCTGCATCCAGGGAGATACCTCCCTCCTAGTGGACGCAGGCATCTCCTGCCGGAAAATCACCACCCGTCTGGCCCAGACCGGCCGGACTCCGGCGGATTTGAGCGGCATCCTGATCACTCACACCCACTCTGACCACATCTCCGGTCTGAACGTCTTGCTGAAAAATCGTCGCATCCCGGTCTATGCATCCCAGGCGGCGGGTCAGGAGCTGCTCCGCCGTGTCCCCAATCTCCCACGGGAGACGCTGTACATACTGGAACCGGGAGAGGAAGCTGTCATCGGTGAGCTGACCGTCCGGCCCTTCGCCACCCCTCACGATTCCCCCGGCAGCATGGGCTACCGTCTCTCCGGCGGCGGACGCCGGGCGGCGGTGGTCACCGACCTGGGCTGGCTGGCCCCGGAGGTGCTGGAGGCATTGGACGGAATAAATCTGGCCCTGGTAGAGACTAATCACGATGTGGAATGGCTCCGCTCCGGTCCGTATCCCCCTGCCCTCCAGGCCCGTATCCTGGGGGACTACGGCCACCTCTCCAACGAGATGGGAGGCGCGCTGGCCGTCCGGCTGGCACGCTCCGGAGCGGGTACGCTGATCCTGGGCCACCTGAGCAAAGAGAACAACACCCCGGAAAAGGCCCGCTCGGTGGTATCCGCCATGCTGGAGCGGGCGGGCTGTCTGGATACCCGGCTGTACGTCGCCCCCAGGGACGCGCTGGACGGGCCGTTTGAGGCATAGGAACCGTTGAGAGGAGCCCTGTCATGATCTCTGTCACCCTGATTTGCGTGGGCAAGCTGAAGGAGTCCTTCTATCTGGCGGCAGTGGAGGAGTACCGCAAGCGGCTTGGGAGCCTGTGCCGTCTCAGCCTGGTGGAGCTGCCGGAGAGCCGTCTCCCCGACCGGCCCACCCAGGGACAGATCGACCAGGCGTTGGCCCAGGAGGCGAAGCAGATTTTGGAGCGTGTTCCCAAAGGGGCGGCGCTCGTCCCTCTGTGCGTGGAGGGAAAGCAGCTCTCCAGTCCGGAGCTGGCCCACTCTCTGGAACGTTGGGCAGTCCAGGGGGGCAGCAGCCTGGTCTTCGTCATCGGCGGCTCCTTTGGGCTACACCCGTCAGTCAAGGAGCGGGGCGTGTTCCGGCTCTCCATGTCGGAGATGACCTTTCCCCACCACCTGGCACGGGTAATGCTGCTGGAGCAGATCTACCGGGCCTTCCAGATCAATGCCGGGACCCGGTATCACAAGTAACCAGCCAGGCGGGGAGAGACACACTCCCCGCCAAAATATTAGGAACAGAAGGTATTTCAGAGATGAAACAGAACAAAATGGCCGTCATGCCCATGGGACAGCTGCTCTTTACCATGGCAGTCCCCCTGATGCTCTCCCTGCTGGTGCAGTCCCTGTACAACATCGTGGACAGCATCTTCGTTGCCCGGCTCAGTGAGGACGCTCTCACCGCCACCTCCCTGGTCTATGCCGTACAGTTTTTGATGATCGCCGTGGCGGTAGGCACCAGCGTAGGTCTGAACGCCCTGCTCTCCCAGCGGGTGGGCGCGGGCAAGACAGAGGAGGCCTGCCACGCCGCCACCACCGGTCTGGTGCTGACACTGGCCACGGCGGCGGTATTCTCCCTGGTGGGTTTGTTCTTCTCCCGGCCCATTGCCGCCCTCATGACCGACGATGAATCGCTCCAGGAGCTGTGCATCCAGTACATGGAGATCTGCGTGGTGTTCTGCTACGGTACCTTCCTCCAGACCTATGGGCAGCGTCTGCTCCAGTCGGTGGGAGATACGCTGCTGAGTATGTTCTCTCTCATCATCGGGGCAGTGGTCAACATCTTCCTCGACCCCATTATGATCTTTGGTCTCCTGGGCTGTCCCGCCATGGGCATCCGGGGGGCCGCCATCGCCACCGTGATCGGTCAGTGCCTGGGAGCTGTGGCCGCTCTGGCGTTCAACCGGTGGGGAAACCCCACCGTCCACGTCAGGTTCCGGGGCTTCCGCTGGAGCTGGCAGGATGTGGCCTCCATCTACCGGGTGGGGATGCCCACCATCGTCATGCAGGCCATCGGCAGCGTTATGACCTTTGCGGTAAACGCCGTACTCATCGGCGTTTCCTCTACAACGGTGGCCTTCTTCGGCGTGTACTACAAGCTGCAAAACTTCCTGATGATGCCTATGAACGGCCTGGGACAGGCGGCCATCCCCGTGGTGGGCTACAACTACGGGGCGGGGAACGGCGACCGCATCCGTCAGGCCTGGAAGATCGTTATCCCCACCGGAGTAATCTTCGCCCTGATCGGCACCGCCATTTTTCTGATTTTCCCGAAGCAGCTGCTCCTGCTCTTCTCCGCCAGCGATGAGATGCTGGCCATGGGCGTTCCCGCCCTGCGCATTATCTCCCTCACCTTCGTCTGCGCCACCTTGACCATTATCTGCGGCTACTTCGCCTCCGGCCTGGGCAACGGAGTCATCAATATGCTGGGCGGTGCCCTGCGGCAGCTGGTTCTTCTGGTGCCCCTGGTCTGGCTGCTGACCAACTATCTGGGCATCAGCTACACCTGGTATGCCATGTGGTTCTCAGAGGTCGCCGCGGTGATCTACAGCGTCACCGCCACCCGCCGGGAGCTGCGGAACAAGGTGGACCCGCTGACGACTCCTTCCGCCGATTAAGGCGTCCGTGCAGGCCGACGGCGCTCCCAGCTGCAAAGAGCAAAACAAAGACACCGGAAAAAGCAAAATCAGCAGTTGACCCCCAGACGTCAATTGGCTATAATGTCCTGCAACAAGACAAGCTGCGCAGACGGCGCGACACCTCAGTAATGGAGGAAGCATCTGATGAGACGAGCAGAACGTTTTGACCGGAATTGGGATTTCTGGCTGGATCGCTCCTGCGGTGAGACGCTGCCGGAGGCACCTGACTGGCAGCATTTGGATCTGCCTCACGACTGGCAAATCTGGCAGGTACAGCATCTCTACCAGGACGGCACCGGCTGGTATCGGAAACGCTTCGATTTGACGCCTCAGCCGGGGATGGTCTATGCCATCGCCTTTGACGGGGTATATATGGATACCACCGTCTATCTCAACGGCAAAGAGCTGGGCCAGTGGAAAAACGGATACACACCCTTCCACCTGGACATGACGGCTGCGCTCCAGGCAGGCGAGAACGAGCTGCTGGTACGCTGCTGTCTGCGGCACCCCAACTCCCGGTGGTATGCGGGGGCGGGCATTTTCCGCTCTGTAGAGCTGTGGACCATGCCGGAGACGCACCTGATCCCGGACGGCCTGTATATTTCAGCCAGAGAAGGTCAGACGGGAGAGTGGACGGTAGAGGCCAGCGCCGAGCTGGGAGGCGGCAATGTCTCCGCTCTGGACGAATACACCCTCTCCTTCTCCCTGCTGGATCAGCAGGGGGCGCAGCTGGATGAAAAGCGTCTGCCCGCCGCTGCCGCCACCCCCGTCCCTGCGGAAGAGGCCGAGACCTTTCTCACCTGTGAGGGCTGGGCCAGACGGGTCGGCGTGACCTTTTCTCTCTCCCAGCCCCGGCTGTGGTCCCCGGACGACCCCAGCCGCTACCGTATCCGTGTCTCCCTCCTCCTGGACGGGGCGGAAACCGACCATATGAGCAGCTTCTTCGGCTGCCGCACCTTCGAGCTGACCACAGACAAGGGCCTTTATGTCAACCATCGGCATGTGACGATCCATGGGGTCTGTATGCACCAGGATCTGGGCTGTCTCGGCATCGCCTACAATTCCTCCGCCGCCCGGCGGCAGCTGGAGCTGCTGCGGGAGATGGGGGTCAACTCCATCCGAACGGGCCACAGCGTTCCCGCCCGCGAGCTGATGGAGCTGGCGGATGAGATGGGTATGCTGGTCGATGCCGAGTCCTTCGACTGCTGGGTGCGGGGAAAGAACGCCTACGACTACGGCCGTTTTTTCCGGGACTGGTACAAAAAAGATCTGGCCGCCTGGATCCGGCGGGACCGGAACTGTCCCAGTCTGCTTTTTTGGAGCATCGGCAATGAAGTTTACGACACCCATGCCGGCCCGGAGGGGATGGACACTCTGAGGGACATTCTGGCGGAAGTCCATCGCCATGACCCGCTGGGCAACGGCGCTGCCACCTTTGGCTCCAACTATATGCCCTGGGAGAACACCCAGAAGTGCGCCGACATCATCAAGGTGGTGGGCTATAACTACGGCGAGCGCTGCTACGAGGCGCATCATCAGGCCCACCCAGACTGGGTGATCTACGGCAGCGAAACCGGCTCCATCGTCCAGAGCCGGGGCGTCTATCACTTCCCCCTCTCCAAGTCTCTGCTGGTGGACGACGACCTGCAGTGCTCCAGCCTGGGCAACAGCCGCACCAGCTGGGGGGCGGCCAGCCTGGACGCCTGCTTTCAGGCGGATCGGGAGTACCCCTACAGCCTGGGTCAATACCTGTGGAGCGGCATGGATTACATCGGGGAACCCACCCCCTATCACACGAAAAACAGCTACTTCGGCATGCTGGACACCGCCGGATTCCCCAAGGACGCCTACTACACCTGTCAGGCGGGCTGGCTGGATCCCAAGGCCCATCCGACGGTGCACCTGCTCCCCTACTGGGATTTCAACGAGGGTCAGAAAATCGACCTCTGCGCCGTCTCCAACGCTGCTGCTGTGGAGCTGTGGGTCAATGGGGTCAGCCTGGGCCGCAAGACCCTCGACCCGGCAGTGAGCACGACCGCCTCCTGGCAGGTTCCCTACGCTCCCGGCACAGTGGAGGCGGCGGCCTACGACGAGGAGGGCAACGTGGTGGCCAGAGACCGGCAGCGGTCCTTTGGGGACTCCGCCGCGCTTCGCCTCGCCAGCGACCGCACAATTCTCTCCGCAGACGGCAGAGAGCTGGCCTTTCTCACCATCTCCGCAGTGGACCGGGCGGGCAATCCCGTCCGAAACGCCAACGACCGGGTGACCGTCCACGTCTCCGGCGGCGTGCTGGTAGGGCTGGACAACGGGGACAGCACCGACTACGAGGAGTATAAAACCTCCAGCCGAAGGCTGTTTTCCGGTCTGTTGCTGGCGGTAGTGGCGGGAAACGGCACTCCCGGCAAACTCCGGATACAGGTGACCGCCCCTGGGCTGGAGGCGGCGGAGTGCAGTCTGGACGTTCTCCCCTGTGAAGGGGCGCCGCTGACCTATCCGCCCCTGCTGCCCCCCACCTGGGACACAGACGAGATCCCTGTCCGCAAGCTGGAGCTGACCGCGGACCGGACGGCGCTGACTCCGGAGCATCCGGAGGTGGAATTTGCTGTTCGGCTCCGCCCGGAAAACGCCTCCTATCACGATTTGGAGTGGCGCATCACCGACGACGGAGGCATCACTGCCGCCAATGCGTCTCTGGAGCTGCTGGACGAGGCCGGAACCCATGTCCGGGTCCGGGGACTGGGAGACGGCTCAGTTCGGGTGCGCTGTTCCTGCAAAAACGGAAAGGAAATGCCTCAGATCATCTCCCAGCTGGAGCTGGAGATTCAGGGCATGGGCCAACTCAATCCGAATCCCTACGACTTTATCACCGGCAGCCGTTATGACGAGAGCTTCGGCGATGTGGGCAACGGCAACGAACGGGGCGTCTCCACCTCCCGGACAGGCAGAAGCTGGGTGGCATACTGCGGCCTGGACTTTGGCCGGGACGGCAGCGACACGGTGGACATCCCCATCTTCGAGCTGGCAGGGCTCCCCGTCACCATCCGTTTCTGGAAAGGTATCCCAGACGCCCCCGGCAGCGAGATGATCGGCGAACGGGTCTATCATAAGCCCACCCGCTGGAACGTCTATCAGCCGGAGACCTTCCACCTGGATCAGCGGCTCACCGGTCTTGCCACCTTCGGCATTGAGCTCGGCTCCAAGGTCCACATCAAGGGCTTCCAATTCCAGCGCCAGAGCGGCGCCTGGGAACGGCTCTGGGCGGTGGACTGCGATATGCTCTATGGCGACAGCTACCACCGGACAGACGACGCCGTGGAGGAGATCGGCAACAACGTCTCCCTAGTGTTCCGGGGAATGGATTTTGGGGAACGGGGCTTTACCCGGCTGACCGTCCGGGGCCGGACGGCACTGGAGAACAACACCATCCATGTCTGCTTTGACAGCAACGGGGAGAGCCAACGGCGTATTCTGGAGTTCACCCATCAGCCGGACTGGGGAGAGCAGACCTTTGATCTGGAGCCGGTCTATGGGATGCAGGATGTGACCTTCCTGTTCCTTCCCGGCAGCAGCTTTGATTTCAAGAGCTTTCAATTTGAGTGATTCCTGGGAGAGGAGGGCGCCATGATTTACGCAGACCACGCCGCCACGTCGCCGCTGCTCCCTGCGGCCCGTTCGGCGATGGAGCCCTGGCTGGAGCAGTTTGCCAATCCCTCGTCCCAGTACCGGGCAGGCCTGGCGGCCCGCCGGGCCGTAGAACAGGCCCGCCGCCAGATGGCGGAGCTGCTGGGCTGTCGTCCGGAGGAACTGTACTTCACCTCCGGAGGCAGCGAGGGCAACTCCTGGGCGATACATAACGGCGCTCTCCTGGGCAGAGAGCGAGGGAGAGGTCTGGCGGTCAGCGCCGTAGAGCACCACTCCCTCCTGCGGGCCAGCGCCGGAGCCTCCGGGCTGGGCATTCGAACCGTCTGCCTCCCCGTGGACGGGACGGGGCGGGTCTTGCCGGATGCGCTGGCTGCGTTGCCCCCTCCTGCCCTGGTGTCCGTCCAGTACGCCAACAACGAGGTGGGTACCCTCCAGCCGGTGCAGGCGCTGGCGGAGCAGGCCCACAGGCTGGGAGCCGTGTTTCACACCGACGCAGTACAGGCGGTGGGCCATGTGCCCGTAGACCTGACAGGGATCGACCTGCTCACCGCCTCCGCTCACAAGTTCGGAGGGCCAAAGGGCGTGGGCTTTCTGTATGCCCGCCGGGGCATCCGTCTCCGGCCCCTCATCTACGGAGGTAGCCAGGAGCAGGGGCTTCGGGGCGGCACGGAATCCGCCGCTCTCATCTCCGGCATGGCGGCGGCGCTCACCTGGTCGATGGAGCATCGGGAGACGGAGGCCCGGCGGTTGACCGCTCTGGCCCAGACGTTCCGGGCAACCCTGCAAGCCGGCTGCTCTCAGGTGACATTTCCCGGCCCGGAGGCGGGGACGGGACTTCCCGGCCTGGTCAGCGTGACCCTGCCGGGCCTCTCCGCAGAACAGGCGGTCTACCGGCTGGACATGGCAGGCAGCTGCGTCTCTGCCGGGGCAGCCTGTGATCAGCGGGGACGGCGGGAGCCGTCTCATGTCCTCACCGCCATGGGCTTAGACACAGAACAGGCACAACGCACCCTCCGTATCTCCTTTGGCAGCAGCAGCCAGGAGGGGGACGGACGGGCGCTGGCAGAGCAGGTGCTGTCTCTGCTCTCATAACAGGCAGCAAAGGCATAGGGATGGCCCGACGGCCATTCCGCATCGGACCGATCAAAATTCAGGAACAGAAAGCAGGTAAATGAAGATGAACTACACCAAATGCTGGCTGGCGTACCCGACGATCTGCCGGGAGCAGGAGCGGACGCTGACGGTTCACTCCGACTTTGACGGCCCTGTCGCCCAAAATGGGGTGAAGGAGCTGACCCTGGGCCTGAAGGGCCTTTACGACATGGGCCTGGAGCCTGTCACCGAAAACGGAGCGGACGCCTCCATCCGTCTGGTCCGGAAGGACGGCATCCACCCGGAGGGCTACGCGGTTCAGGCCAGAGGCGGAAAAGCCGTCGTCGCCTCCTCCGGAGAGCGGGGCGTGCTCTACGGCATTTTTGCCCTGCTGCGGCAGCTCCAGACAGTCCAATGCGCCTGGGACGATCTGGACTGGGAGGAGGAAAAGACCCCCTCCAACCCTATGCGGATGTTCAATCACTGGGATAACCTGACGGGAGACATCGAGCGGGGTTATTCCGGTCAGTCCTTCTTCTTTCGGGACAACGAGATCATCATTGACCAGCGGACGGTGGATTACGCCCGGATGGCGGCCTCTGTGGGTATCAACGCCACGGTCATCAACAATGTCAATGTCAAGGGCGCGGCGGTGGAGCTAATCTCCCCCCGGTACTACAAGCCCCTTCGGGATATGCAGGAGATCTTCGCCGGATACGGCATCGACCTGTACTTCTGCATTGAGTTTGCCGCCCCCATCCTTCTGGGCGGGCTGGATACGGCAGACCCCTGCGACGACCGGGTGAAGGCCTGGTGGACGGACAAGGCGGCGGAGGTCTGGCAGGCGCTTCCCGGACTGGGCGGCTTTATGGTCAAGGCGGACTCTGAGGGACGGCCCGGCCCCTTCACCTACGGCCGGAACCACGCAGACGGGGCCAATATGCTGGCAGATGCGGTAGCGCCTCAGGGCGGCAAGATCATCTGGCGCTGCTTCGTGTACGACTGCCAACAGGACTGGCGGGACACCAAGACCGACCGGGCCAGAGCCTGCTATGACCACTATATGCCTCTGGACGGCCAATTCCGGGACAACGTCATTCTCCAGATCAAAAACGGCCCCATGGACTTCCAGGTTCGGGAGCCGGTATCCCCCCTGTTTGGCGGTCTGAAGCACACCAACATGATGCTGGAGGTACAGGTGGCCCAGGAGTACACCGGTCAGCAGCGGCACGTCTGCTACCTCATTCCCTGGTTCCGCCAGGTGCTGGACCAGGACCTGTACTGCCAGGAGGGCCCGTCTACGGTGGCCGACCTGGTCAGCGGACGGAGCTATGGCAACGCCCTGGGCGGCATGGCCGCAGTGACCAACACCGGCGACGATCCCAACTGGACGGGTCACGACCTGGCGGCGGCCAACCTCTACGGCTTCGGGCGGCTGAGCTACGACACGTCTCTCACCGGAGAGGCGATCGCGGCGGAGTGGGTGCGGCTGACCTACGGCAAGGAGCCCAAGGTGGAGGACACCCTGACCGATATCCTCATGAAGTCCTGGCCCGCCTATGAGAGCTACACCGCACCCCTGGGCATCGGCTGGATGGTAAATCCCAACCACCACTATGGGCCGAACGTGGACGGCTATGAATACGCCCAGTGGGGGACCTATCACCGGGCGGACTGGAAGGGTCTGGGGGTAGACCGCACCAGCCGGGGAACCGGCTATTGCCAGCAGTATGCACCCAAGCTGGCAAACCTCTATGAAAACCTGGAGACCTGCCCGGACGAGCTGGTGCTGTTCTTCCACCATCTGCCCTATACCTATGTGCTCAAGAGCGGCAAGACGGTGATCCAGCACATCTACGACACCCACTTTGCCGGGGCAGAGCAGGCGGCGGAGTTTCTCCGGCAGATCGAAGAGCTGGAGCCTCTGCTGGAGCCGGAGGTCTATGAGCGCCTCCACGCCCGGTTCAGCCATCAGAAGGAGCACTCCTGCCAGTGGCGGGACGTCATCAACACCTATTTCTACCGCAAGAGCGGTATTCCTGACGCCCAGGGGCGCAAGATCTATGCCTGAATAGGCGTTTTACAGGAACCGGCAAGCAGGAGTCTTCCCTGCCTGCCGGTTCCTGTCTTATTCTGTCTTGCGTTCTATCTCCCCTTCCCGGCGCATATCCTTCCTGTGAGGTGAACTGCGTTGGTTGGATACATCCATTTTACCGGCCATGCCCGGCGTGTCCGGGTGATGCGCCACGACGTTCTGGGGCTGACCGTCTGGGAGGCCCGGCTCCCCGGTTCGCCGGAGGGCCTGCTGGCCCGGCGGCGGATGGCGAAGGGACTGGACGAGCTGGAGGAGGCGGGCTGCCGCCGTCTGCTGGCCCCCTGTCCCCTCGTCCCCTATTATCCCATTGTCCACACCCGCCGTCTGTGGCAGGCGGTGGCGGCCCCTCTGGTCCTGGCCGATCTCCGGCAGCGGGGGCTGGAGCCGTGCCGGTCGGTGGTGGCCGTCCGGGGAGAGCGGATGACCCGGAGCTATCTTCGCACCTGTCAGGCCCTGGCCAGAGAGGTAAAGGCCCTGTCTCTCTCCCTGCTCCGGCAGGAGACCTTCTGCTGGAATCTACAGCAGGAGCTGGGCGTCCCTCTGGTGGAGGGCGGGGCGGCGGCCACCCTCTCCTTCCTCCCCGGCCACTGGCGGCCTGGCTTCTTCCCCCTGGGAGACGACGACCCATCCATCGGCGGCTGGCACCTGGAGCTGCCCGGTCTGAGCCTGCCTGACGGGTGCCCGGCCCTCCCGGTGCTGGCGGCGCTGCTGGACGCAGGACGGCTGCCCGTGGGGGAGGTGCTGTGCGTGGCGGAGAACGGGACTTGCAGAGAGGCAGAAAATGCAATATAATGGTGTCACTTCACTGGAAACGAGGCGCGCATCATGGAAATTCTCATTGTCGGGGCCGGAGCCATCGGTATCGCCCTGGGAGCCGGACTTGCAGGCGCCGGTCAGCAGGTCTCCTTTCTCGCCCGCGGCGCTACGCTGGAGGCCATCCGCTCCGGCGGCGTTCACCGCACCGGGCTGTTCGGGGAGGTACACATTCCCCCGTCACAGGTGCGGGCGGAATCGGACTACGCCTGCTTTGTGCCGGGGCGCTTCGACTACATCCTCATCTGTGCCAAGACGCTGGCCAACGACGACATCAGCCGCAGTCTGGACGCTCACCGGGACATTTTGAAGCCTCAGGGCAGGCTGGTCATCCTCCAGAACGGCTGGGGAAACGACCGGCCCTATCGCCGGTTCTTTGCCCCAGAGCAGGTGTGGAACGCCCGTGTCATCACCGGCTTTGAGCGCACCGCTCCCAATGTGAGCAATATCACCGTCCATACCGCTCCGGTGCTGCTGGGGAGCCTCTACGGACTGGACTGCGCCCCCATGGAGCCGCTGGCCGCTGCCATTCGAGACTGCGGGCTCCCCGCCCAGGCCAGCAACGAGGTGGACAAGGCGCTCTGGGCCAAGATGCTCTACAACTGCGCCCTGAATCCCCTGGGGGCGGTGCTGGGCGTTCACTACGGCGCTCTGGGGGAGTGCCCGGAGACGAGAGCGATTATGGACGACGTGATGGACGAGATCTTTGCCGTCATGGACGCCGCAGGCTACGCCACCTTCTGGCCGGACAGCGGAAGCTATCGACAGGAGTTCTACGGCAAGCTGCTGCCGGACAC
>JAJBTD010000106.1 GCA_020861055.1 Clostridiales bacterium
CCTATTCGCTACTCTTTTTTCTCTTATCTGTTAAGCATCATTGTAACACCTACACTTTTACAGAATGTTCACGGGGCTTTTCCTTGTTTTTGTCCCGTCCCTGTGTTATATTATGGTGTGATTAGTCAGCCGCTGTCTGCGGCGGAAGTGAAGAGGGTCATGTTCTTGAGTGATAACAATAATAAGAAAAAGCCCAACCAGAACGACAACCGGAGACGAAATATCACCGGTATTATCACTCTGGTCATCTGGGCGCTGATTTTGACCATATTCGGCAATTATGTCCTCAGCCGCACCGAAACCACCGGGTCGGTGGAGATCTATTTCAGTGAGCTGATCACCATGGTAGAATCCGACCAGGTGGAGGAGGTCATGCTGGAGTCCGGCAAGTACACCGTCACCCTGACGGAAGAGGGCGAGGCCGCCTGGCTGGAGGAGTATTACACGGAGCAGGGTTATACCTCCGTTCCGGAGGGGGCGGAAATGCCCACCCTGTACACCACCCCCCTGAGCTATACCGACTTCCTGCTCCTGCTCCAGGAGCACGGCGTGGCCTACTACTCCCCCTATCAGCAGAGCAGTATGCTCACAGAGATTCTCATCAGCTATGTGCTGCCCATGGCCATCATGCTGCTGGTGATGGTGCTGTTCTACAGCTTTGCCATGAGCGGCAGGATGGGCGGCGGCGGCATCGGCAACGTGGGCAAGTCCAATGCCAAGGTCTATGTGGAAAAGAGCACCGGCGTCACCTTCCGGGACGTGGCCGGTCAGGACGAGGCCAAGGAGTCCCTGGAGGAGATCATCGACTTTCTCCACAATCCCGGCAAGTATACCGCCATCGGCGCGCGGCTGCCCAAGGGCGCGCTGCTGGTGGGCGCTCCCGGCACGGGCAAAACCCTGCTGGCCAAGGCGGTGGCAGGAGAGGCCAACGTTCCCTTCTTCTCCATCTCCGGCTCGGACTTTGTGGAGATGTTCGTGGGCGTGGGCGCCAGCCGCGTCCGGGACCTGTTCAAGGAAGCGGCAAAAATGGCCCCCTGCATCATCTTTATCGACGAGATTGACACTATCGGCAAATCCAGAGACGGAGGCCGGCTGGGGGGCAACGACGAGCGGGAGCAGACCCTGAACCAGCTGCTGGCCGAGCTGGACGGCTTCGACCCCACCAAGGGCGTTATCGTCCTGGGAGCCACCAACCGGCCGGAGGTACTGGACAAGGCGCTGCTCCGCCCCGGACGGTTTGACCGTCGCATCACGGTAGACCGGCCCAACCTGGCCGGACGTCTCGCCACCCTCCAGGTACACACCCGGAAGATTCGTCTGGCGGACGACGTGGACCTGAACAAGATCGCCCAGGCAACCGCCGGCGCTGTGGGCGCGGACCTGGCCAATCTGGTCAACGAGGCCGCCCTCCGGGCAGTGCGTATGGGCCGTCAGGCGGTGAACCAGAACGATCTGCTGGTCTCCTTCGAGGTGGTCATCGCCGGCACCGAGAAGAAGGGCACCGTTCTGACCGAGAAGGAGAAAAAGCTCATTGCCTACCATGAGGTGGGCCACGCCCTGGTAGCCGCCCGTCAGAAGGGCACAGAGCCAGTCTCCAAAATCACCATCGTCCCCCACACTCAGGGCGCTCTGGGCTACACTATGCAGCTGCCGGAGGAGGAGAAATTCCTCATGGACAAGGAAGAGCTGCGCAGCGAGATCCGCACCCTGCTGGGCGGGCGCTCTGCGGAGGAGATCGTTTTCAATACCGCCACCACCGGGGCCTCCAACGACATCGAGCGGGCCACCGACCTGGCCCGGAAAATGATCACCATGTACGGCATGGGCAATAAATACGGCATTATGGGCCTGGCCACCGTCCAGAGCCAGTACCTGGATCAGAGCTACGGCCTCACCTGCGCCCAGGCCACCGCCGCTGAGGTGGACAGCGAAATCTACGAGCTGCTGGAGCAGTGCCACAAGGAGGCGCGGGAGATTCTGGAGGAGAACCGGGAGCTGCTGGACAAGATCGCCGCCTATCTGCTGGAGAAGGAGACGATCACCGGTCAGGAGATGATGGCCATTATCGAGGGCCGGGACCCCGCCCTGGTGGACAACTATGGGGCCACCCCCGAGGACGGCGCCAACCGCATCCTCTCCGACGGCAGCAGCAACACCGCCCTTCCCAGCGTGGACACGGACGGCATCGAAAAGCCCGCCCGTCGGATTTCCATCGTCTCCGACCCGCCCCAGTCTCCAGACCAGGACAAGCCTGAGGCCGGAAGCGATAACTCCGACGAGGAAAACTGAATTTCGTAAAACCTTCCGCCCCTGGCGCAGCTGCGCCGGGGGCGGATCCGTTTCTCGCACTTCTCGCACTATTCATTTGCGTCCAGACAAATCGGCTGACATCTCTCACACAGCGCTGGTCTCCTGCTCCCTCCGCGTCGAGGTCGGCTGGGACCGCTCCGGGAGGAGCGTGCAGAGGAACGCGGCGATGTCAGCGGTGTTGTTCCGGTCCGCCGTCTCGATATATCTGGCCCGGAAGGCCTCCAGGGCGGCCAGGTCGTAGCCGCCCAGAGCCACCGACTCCAGCAGCTGGTCCGCACGGCGGAAGCTGGCCAGGGGCAGCTCCGCCTCCGGGTCGATGTTCAGCCCTCTGGTCTCCATGTACTGTTCCTTGTCAAACAGGTAGAAGTACACCGGCTTGTGGAGCAAACTGGCCTCCAGGGAGGCGGCGGAGTAGTCGGTGACGATCACATCGCACACCTTCATCAAATCGTAGGTGGACCACCCTCTGGCGGTCCGGTTTTCCTCCGGCAGCTCGAACCGGGAGAGGGGGTGGGGCTTGACCAGCAGGGCGACCTCCGGCTGTCCGGACGCCGCCTCCACCAGAGCCTGAACGCCCTCGTCCACTCCATCCCGGAAGGTGGGGAGATACAAAGCCAGTATTTTCCCCCGCAGCTGGGGCCGCTGGGCCAGATACCGCTCCCGGATGTCCGGGTCAGGGCGCTGGATGTAGTCGATGCGGGGCATCCCCAGGGGCAGAATACGCTCCTCCAGGGCGTCAAACGCCTGGGCATAGATATGCCGGGTGGCCTCGCTGGCGCAGAGAATGTAATCGTAATTCCGGTGCATGGCCATCTGCTCCGCCATGGCGGAGGAGTGGCCGTCCGGTTTGTCCAGGCATTGATAGGAGAACCGCTTCACCGCACCTACGGCGTGCCAGATCTGGACGATTTTTAGCTCTGGCTTGTGATGGAGGACACACAGAGGGATGGAATAGGTGTCCGACACCGCCACGGAGGCGGTGGCAATGTGGTACAGGTTGCGGACGAGGAAGAGACAGTAGGTGACGGGATTTGTTCGGCTGGTCTGCTTCCGGCAGAGCATGACCACCTCCGTCTCCGGGGCGATGCGGGCCAGCTCCTCCCGGAGCAGGGCGAAATCGATGGGAGGCGTATCCGATTCCCGCGAGAGCATGACCACCTTGTTTTTCACCCTCAGCGGCCGAAACAACAGGTACAGGAGGCTTAGCCCCGCTTTTGCAATGGCGAGCAGTATCCGCTTCACAGTGCGTCTCCCTCCTTTCTCCCGGCCGTCCGCCGTCTGTTCGTACTCTATCTTATCCGTCCCTGGGGCGATTGTCAACCGGAAAGCCGCTCCATTTCCCGCTAAAATCTGAACCCTTTTTGAATTTTTCATCCTGAATTTGACGCTGGCCCCGTTCTGTGGTATCATGATAAATACATTCCGCATTCTGCGGATGTCTTTACCCATTTGAAAGGAAGTGCTGTTATGCCTGCCGGAACCTCAACCTCTCCCAAGCGCCGAACCGGGTCATGGGTGCTTGTGCTGCTCTCTGTCATCCTGGGTCTGCTGCTCATTGTCACAGGCATTTATGCCGGTATCGCCAAGCGGTACGAGGATATGTTTCTCCCCGGCTCCACCATCAACGGCATCGACGTCTCCGGTATGACCGTCTCCCAGGCGGAGCGGGCGCTGGAGGACAGTCAGGAGTCCTACACCCTGACTCTGATTGAGCGGGACAGCGTGACCGAAACCATCACCGGCGACGATATCGACCTGGCCCTGAATCTGGGCAGCGAGGTGGATGACCTGCTGTCCGAGCAAAACGCCTGGACCTGGCCCATGGCCCTGCTGGGCTACCGGACCAGCACCATGACGGTGGACGAGATGTTCTCCTACGATACCGCCAAGCTCACCGAGGCCATTACCAGCCTCCGGTGCATGGACAGCTCCGCCTCCACCGCCCCTAAGGACGCCTACATCTCCAACTATGACGCCGAGCTGGGCGGCGTGACCATTGTGGAGGAGGTTGAGGGCAACCTGGTAGACCAGGACATCCTCCTCTCCGCCATCGTGGAAGCGGTAGCCTCCATGCAGACGGAGCTGGATCTGGAGGAGATCGGCTGCTATGTGGAGCCCGCCGTCACCTCCGACGACGCGGAGCTGATTGCCGAGGCCCAGGCCCTGAACGAGTATCTGGGCATCGTCATCACCTATGAGATGGGGGACGACACCCTGACCATTGACGGCTCCACCCTCCAGAATTGGCTCACCTTCAACGACGACGGCACCGTTACCCTGGACGAAAGCCAGGTGACCACCTGGGTATCCAACCTGCGGTATAACTACGCCACCATCTTCTCCAACCGGGAGTTCGTCACTTCCTATGGCGAAACCATCACGGTGGAGGGGGGCGACTACGGCTGGTGGATGGACGACGACACCACCGCCCAGGAGCTCATTGAGGCCATTGAGAACAAGCAGAGCGGCTCCATGGAGCCGGTGTGGTATCAGGAGGCCGCCGTTCTGGGCGAAGGGGCCAACGGCGACTTCGGGAACACCTATGTGGAGATCAATCTGACCGCCCAGCACCTCTACTTCTACAAGGACGGGGAACTGATCATCGAGTCGGACGTAGTCACGGGCAAGAACGACGCTACCCCCACCGGTACATACAGCATGACCTATAAGGAGCGCTACGGCACCCTGGTGGGTGAGAACTACTCCTCCCCCGTCAGCTACTGGATGCCCTTCAGCGGCAATGTGGGTCTCCACGACGCCTCCTGGCGCACCTCCTTTGGGGGCACCATCTACAAGACCAACGGCTCCCACGGCTGCGTCAATCTGCCTATCGAGACGGCCAAGACGATTTACGAAAACATCACCGACACCTGCGCCATCATCGTCTACAAGCTGGACGGCACCGAGAGCAGCACCACCAGCACCCAGAGCTATGAGGACATCGCCGCCGCCGTGGTGGACGCCATTGACGAGATCGAGGCTGCCGGAGACATCACCTCCAGCAACTACACCGTCATGTCCAAGCGCATCGAGTGGGCACAGGCGGCCTACAGCAAGCTGAGCAGCTCCGCCAAGGCGCTGGTCACCAACTACAGCAAGCTGACCGCAGCGGTTTCCGCCCTGGCCTCCTACGAGGCGAGCCACTGAGCCTTGCCTCTCCGCCACGACCAGACATTACAAATCCCCCGCACCTCGTTTGAAGTGCGGGGGTTGATTTTTTAGTCCTCGTTGTCGCTACTCTCCCCATGCTCTCCCCGGCGGGAGCGGGAGCGCTCCGGCTTTTCCTCCGTCTCCTCCGGGAGGACCTCCACCTGGATCTCCGTCACCCGCATCCGATGCATATTGGTGACGGTGACCAACAGATTTTCATAGCGGAATTGGTCGCCCTTGGCGGGCACCCGGCCCAGCTCCTCCAGCACCCAGCCGGCCACAGTGGAGGATTCGCATTCCTCCTCCTTTAAGTCGTACCGGCGGAACACCTCATGGAGATCAGCGGTGCAGTTGATCAGAGTAGAGCCATCCGGGAGCTGCTGGAACGGCTCCACCACCTCGTCGTGCTCGTCCCAGATCTCGCCCACCAGCTCCTCCAGGATATCCTCCATGGTGACGATGCCCATGGTGCCGCCGTATTCGTCCACCACGATGGCCATATGGGCCTTCTGCCGCTGGAGGCTCTGGAGCAGGTCATAAATCTGCTCCGTGTGGGAGGCATAGACCACCGGGGTCAGCGCGGTGAGCCAGTCGGTGCGGCCGCTGCGCTGGAGCTGGTACAGGTCGTGGATGTGGATATAGCCCAGGACATTGTCCCGGTTGGTATGAAAGACAGGCAGGCGGGAGTAATCGCTGGTGAAGAACACATTCTCCACCTCGCCCATGGTCATGGTATCCTCCACCATAACGGTGTCCACACGGGGAATGAGGATCTCCTCAGTGATGCGGTCGCCGAACTCGATGGCAGAGCGGATCAGCTCGCTCTCGTCCCCGTCGATGCCTCCCTCCTGCTCCGCCTCGGAGATCATGGTGATCAGCTCATCGTTGGTGATGCCCACGTCCTCCTCGTCTTTGAACGCCCGCTGAATCAGGTTCGTCCAGGCGTTGAACAGGGCGGTAAAAACGTAAAAAACGGTCATGACGACCTGAATTGCCGGAGCCACCGCCATGGCCATCTTCTCCGGCATGCTCTTGGCCAGCGTTTTGGGCGTGACCTCGCTGAACACCAGCACGACCACGGTGAGGACTACCGTGGAGATGGTGGCGCCGTAGATGGGAAAGTACATGGTGAACAGCACCGTGCCCAGAGAGGCGGCGGAGATGTTCACAATATTGTTGCCGATCAGAATAGCGGACAGCAGTCGATCATAGTCCTCGTGGAGCTTCAGCACCCGTTGGGCCTTTTTGTTCCCGTCCTCCGCCCAGCTCTTCATACGAATCACATTGAAGGATGTAAAGGCCGTCTCGGACGCTGAAAAGAAGGCGGACAGAGCCACCAGCAGCACCAGGGCTGCGATCATCGCCGGTGTACCGGATTTCATCGTTCCGTCACCAGCCCTTCCGTCTCCCCTCGTCGTCCTGTGGGACTACTGCCGTCTACGTCGTGATCCATTTGTATTGTTCCTCCATCCATGATATGACTTGCTCCCGGCCCTCCTCGCTCAGAGGGAAGGTGGCCTGGGCGAGCACCTCGCTCTCCTCCAGGCAATACTCCCCCTTCCAGACAAGGACGTCTACCTTGCTCTCCGGAAGCGGCTCGCCGCTGACCTTGTCTAAAACCGCGGTGGGCCTGATGAGAAAGCGCATCTCCCGAAAGCTGCCGTAAAAGGCGTTTCCGTTGACCCAGCTGTGGAGATTGGTGATATAAAAACCAGGCTCGTCTCTCAGCATAGCGCATCCTCCTTTGGGTCGTTAGAAGTTATTGTACCCGCTTTTACAGTCAGCGTCAATATACATTTTGGCCCGCATGGTAAAAATCTGCGGAGCGCTCCATCCTGTATCCGATCAAAAAACGAACCGGTTTCCACACATGAAACCGGTTCGTCTCTGATTCTGGCCGTTTACTGCCGGGGCAGTATCTCCCGCAGCACACGGTGGCTGGCCTGTCCATCGTCCATGGGGGTGTAGGTCTGATTGAAACGCTCGTAGGCCTCGGTATACCGGAAGCCGCCGCTCATCTGCTCCAGAATGGCCGTCTCCAGTTCTGCCTGAGTGCGGAGAATGGGGAAGGGCAGCTCCTTCAGGTCGATGTAGAAGTCCCGCAGCTGGTGCTGATATCGCTCCAGGTCGTACATGAACAACAGGATGGGACGGCGAAGAATGGCATAGTCGAAAAAGACGCTGGAATAGTCGGTGATGAGTAGGTCAGAGATCACATAGACCTCGTTCACATCGTCCACGTTCGCCACATTGAACACCCGGCCCTCATACCGCTCGAAGTCAAACTTGTCAGCGATAAAGTAGTGGGGCCGGAACAGGACGACATACTCCTCTCCCAGTTTCTCCAGCAGCCGGTCAAAGTCCATCTCCAGGTGGAAGCCGTAGGAGTAGGCCTTTCCCAGCTTCTCATCGTCCCGATAGGTGGGGGCGTAGAGGATGACCTTCTTGCCCTCCGGGACTCCCAGCCGCTCTTTGATGGCTGCGACATCCTCCGGCGTATACCGGGAGAGGAAGTCGTTGCGGGGGTAGCCCTGCTGGATCATGCGGACGTGCTGGCCGTAGTCCTTCAACGCAAAAGCAGAGGTCAGCTTCTCCGTGTAGAAATCGGAGGGAGAGAGCATGATCGTCATCTTCTGCACCCGCTCCCGGTAGCGCTGGTGGATCTCCTCGGCGGTGTTGACGCTGTTGGTGTCCAGCTCGATATCGCAGCCCAGCCGCTTCAGGGGCGTACCGTGCCAGGTCTCGATCAGCTCCTGGCCCTTCCGTAGCTTGAGAAAGCCCAGGGGCATGGAGTTGGTGACGATATACTTGGCCCTGGCGCAGGCCAGCTTGTGATTCCGTGCGTTGTACCGCACCACGCGGGTACGGGAACCGGCAATCCGGTTGCGCCGCCCGGCGCCCTTGGTAAAGGCCCAGACAAAGTGGTAGTCCTGATAGGCCGGGTCAGACAGCATCTCCAGGTATAACGCCTTGGGACTACAGGTATACTGCCGCCCCTGGAAAGCGTCAAAGAGCACCATATGCTCGTCCAGCGGCAGGACGCGCCGGGCGATGAGGTACAGGATGCCCACCAGCCAGCGATAGAACCGGTGCAGCAGCTGGAACAGCGGCGACTCCCGGTCGATATGTTTTCGGATAAAGCGTTTGACACTCATTTCTCTTTCCCCTTTCCCACAACCGCTTCCGTGACCCGACGGGCGGCCTGACCGTCGTCCAGAGGGGCGAACCGCTGACGGAAGGCCTCCCAGTGTTCATCCCAGACGAAGCGCTCCGTAGCCCGGATAGCGGGCGCCAGCTGCGCCTCCGACCTCAGAATGGGGCCGGGCAGCTCGTCCAGGTCGAAATAAAAGCCCCGCAGCCGGTCCCGGTACTGCTCCAGATCATACATGTAAAACAGAATGGGGCGGCGGAGGACGGCGTAGTCGAACATGGTGCTGGAATAATCGGTGATCATCAGGTCCGCGGCCAGGTACAGGTCGTTGATCTCCTCCACTCCGGACACGTCCAGTACAAAGCCGCCCCAGGCGGAGAAATCACAGGCAGTCGCCACCAGATAGTGCGCGCGGAACAGGATGACATAATCATCCCCCAGCGCCGTCCGAAGGGCAGCGAAGTCCACCGCCGGGCGGCAGGCATATCCCGTCCCGGAGACATGCTGATCGTCCCGGAAGGTGGGGGCGTAGAGCACGACCCGTTTCCCCGGAGGGATGCCCAGCCTGCGGCGCTGGGCCTGACACTCCTCCGGCGTGGCGTTGGCCAGGCGGTCGTTCCGGGGATAACCCAGCTCCAGGATTGCGTCTCCCCTGCCCCAGCGCTCCAGCTGCCAGGCAGAGCGGAAGCAAGCGGAGGCAAAGGGGGACGGGGAGAGGAAATAGTCCACCTTCTCCCCCTCCAGCCGGTATTTCCGGTGGATTTCCGCCAGAGAGTTCATGGCGTTGCCCTCCTCCCGGATGTCGTAGCCAAGGCGCTTCAGAGGGGTTCCGTGCCAGCATTGGAGGTAGGTCTGCCCCCGGCGGGGGCTGATATGCTCCGGCAGAGTGGAGTTGAATACCCAATAGCCCGCTCCGGCCATGGCCCGCTCAAAGACTCTGCCGCCGAAGGGGACCACCTGGGTCCGGGGACTGGCGGCCAGGGCCGCCTCCCTGGACGGCTCCGCCGACGCCCACAGAAATCGATACTCCCCATAGGCGGGAGAGGCGAGCATACAGTCATAGATGGCCCTGGGGCTGCACGAGCAGCTCTTTCCATGATAGGAGCAGAACAACACCGTTTTGGGGTCGGGTGCGATATTCCAGGTGCGCAGCCGATAGGCCGTCCCCCGGAGCACCCGGAGACACCGCCGCACCAGAAGCCGCAGGCCGGGAAACCGCTTGATGAGATCATAGGCTGCTTTTTTGACGCCGCTCACCGGCATGGAACCGCCCCTTTCCGGCAAATTTCCTCAGACAGGGAATGCACCGCTTTCCTTCCGACAGGTTCTATTGTACCGGGAGGGCGGTAAATTGTCAACTGCGCAGACCGCTGCTTCCGCTCTGTCGGTTTTCCTCAGCAAGCGCGCGTTCACACAGCCCCAGCATTTTGCGCTTCATTCCATCGACATCCAGCACCCCGTAGGCGAAGCCCTTTTTCACCAGTTCTTCCGGCAGATACTCATCGTACTTGTCAAAGACCGGCACCTCTCCGGGATAGATCAGGCTCATGGGATCGATGGGCGTCCGCAACTCCTCCGCGAGGATCTCCCAGAACGCCCGCTCAGAGACCGTCATGACGAACTGGATGAAGTAGGGCCGGGAGACGTCCAGACCCTTGATCCCCAGACGCTTGCCGCACCGGAGCTTCAAAAAGCGCTCCAGGGCAAGGAAGGCGTAGGTCCCCAGCCAAGGGAACAGACAGTACATATTCCCGCCGAGACAAATGAGGTTTTTCCCGGCCAGTCCCGCGTTTTTGGCGGCGGTGCGGGCCTCTGCCAGCCTCGCCGCGCCGTTTTTCATGAGATAAGGATAGGACTTCTCCTCGCAGAGCACCCCCAGCATCCGCTCCAGGATTTTGGTATGGATGTCGCCGGAGACCTCTCCAAAGTAGGCGGGGACCTTTCCCTTGATCTGCTCGCAGTAGACCATGTGCCGCTTGTAATCCACCTCATCCACCAGCCAGACATGGCCGGCGATGGCGATCTTCTCCCCGGCGGGAGGGGGCTTTACGACGGTGCCCAGCTCCTCGGAGCCGGCCCGGACGGTATATTCCTCATTCTCCTGGAATACGGCGTAAAACTTATAGTTGTTGATGACCCGCTCTCCGGCCAGGCCCACGATGAGTCCTCCGGCCTCCGTCCGCTGAATGTGCCCCGTCTCCAGCAGATGCCGCAGGAGACACTTGAAATCCTCCTGAGACACCTGCTGAAAATAGCGCAGGGTCAGGATGCGGGAGGCCAGCTCCGCCGGGGTCATCTCCCCGCAGGAGGCCAGGGTGCTCATGGTCTGGTGGTACAGCAGGCTGTAGGGCAGGGCGTCCAGCTTCGGCGGCTCCACCCAGCGCTCCTCCAGGTACAGCTGCACCAGAGCGATACCTTGAATCAGTTTCCACGGGATGGTGACCGGCAGCAGCGCTCTCGGCTCCGGCGGCTCCTCCCGCATGACGAACCACATCTCCGGGGGCAGCTCCCGCCGCCCGGTGCGCCCCATGCGCTGGAGAAAGGAGGAGACGGTGAAGGGCGCGTCGATTTGAAAGGCCCGCTCCAGCCTGCCGATGTCGATGCCCAGCTCCAAGGTGGCCGTGGTCACGGTGGTCTGGAACTGCTCCTCGTCCTTCATCACCGCCTCCGCCGTCTCCCGGTAGGACTCCGACAGGTTGCCGTGGTGGATCAGAAACCGGTCCGGCTCGTGCTTCGCCTCGCAGTACTGCCGCAGGGTGGTGGTGACCGCCTCGCACTCCTCCCTGGAGTTGACGAACACCAGGCACTTCTTGCCTCTGGTATGCTCGAAGATATAGCCGATGCCGGGGTCCGCCTCCTTGGGGGCGGTGTCGGTCTTTGGGGCCAGGGCGTCGTCCGTGGGCAGCGCCGGCTCCGGGGGCTGACCGTGGATTTTGGTGGGCGCGCCGGGATTGGTGGGCGGGTAGGTGTAGAAATGCTCCATGGAGAGCCGCCACTTCACGCCCCCCTGGGGCAGTCTGGGGACGATAGTAGTGCGTCCCGTCCCGGCGGAGAGAAACTCACAGGCGTCCCTGGGATCGCCGATGGTGGCCGAGAGTCCGATTCGCCTAGGATTCACCCCGGCCAGGCGGCAGAGACGCTGAATCAGGCACAGAGTCTGCCCGCCCCGATCTCCCCGCATGAGGGAGTGCAGCTCGTCGATCACGATAAAGCGGAGATCGCCGAACAGCTTGCCGATGGCGGAGTGCTTATGCAGCAGCATGGCCTCCAGGCTCTCCGGGGTGATTTGCAGGATGCCGGAGGGGTGCTTCATCATCTTGTTTTTGTGGGAGGCGGACACGTCCCCGTGCCAGTGCCACACCGGGATATCTGCCTCCCGGCACAGGTCGTTGAGCCGGGAGAACTGGTCGTTGATCAGGGCTTTCAGCGGGCCGATGTAGATGGCCCCCACCGAGGTGGGCATATCCTCTGTAAACAGGGTGAGGATGGGGAAAAAGGCTGCCTCCGTCTTGCCCGACGCAGTGGAGGCGGTCAGCAGCAGATTGTCCTCCGTGTTGAAAATGACGTCCGCTGCGGCAGCCTGGACGGCCCGCAAATTTTCCCAGCCGTTTTGGTAGATATAGTCCTGGATAAAGGGCGCATAGCGGTCAAAGGTGTCCATCTGCTGCCGCCCCCTTACAGCTCAAACTCCGCATACTCTCCCAGGCTGTCCGCCGCCTGCTCCTCCAGGGGCGTCTTTGCGTAGGAGAAGTCCGCCGACCCCATCAGCTCCGCCACATCCAGCCTGGGATTTTGGTACAGAATGTCCAACAGCTCGATAAAGTCACGGATGATCTCTCTGGGCGTGATGTGGGAGTCCGCCCCCACCCGGCTGTATTCGATCTGGATAAAGGTGATGAG